>PBHR01000030.1 GCA_002720275.1 Methanobacteriota archaeon | reverse complement strand
TACGGAGTTAGAAGTGAAATTTGGTCAGCAACATCTTATGGTGAATTACGTAGAGAAGCTATGGAATGTGAAAGAATAAATCGTTTAAATCCTAATTCTGAAAAACAAATGTCTTGGGTTGAAAAAAATTTAGGAGTTACAGAAGAAACTACAGTAGCTGTATCAGATAATATTGCTGCAATCCCAGGATTAATCTATCCTTGGGTTAAAGGAGATTATGTAATACTTGGGACAGATGGTTTTGGGCGTTCAGATACGAGAGAATCATTACGCAGATTTTTTGAAATAGATTCTGAACATATAGTCTTGGCAGCATTATCTTCATTAATTAAGGAAGGTAAATTAGATTCAAACATATTTGAAGAAGCAAAAAAAGATTTGAACGTTGAATTTTAAATTTAGTGTTTGATTAAAAAAAATCACTAAGACTAGATTGCCCAATATTTCTGACTTGTGAAGATTTTTCTAATCTTTTGAAATTTCTTTCAATCCTAGCATCACTAAAATCTCTAGATAATAACCACTCTTTTAATGATTCTAAATTTACAGGTTTTAAATTAAGATCATAATTTTCATTTATTGGATGGTTAAGAAATATTTTTCGAATTAAGTCAAGGTTTTCCGGGATATCAATATCTTTTTCAGCACAAATTCTTTCAATATTTCCAAATTTCTTTATCAGTTTTAAACCTGTTTTTGGACCAATTCCTTTTATTCCTGGATGAAAATCCGTACCAATCATGATTCCCAAATCAATTAATTCTTCTCTAGTCAAATTATTTTCAGTTAATAATTCATTTAAAATTATTTTTTCTGCTTTAATTGTTCTCCCCATTCTTTTGCTACCATCACTCATTATGTTTCTTATTAAGATTGGAGATCCGTAAAGTAAAGCATCCCAATCTTGAGTGGCTACGATATCTATGTCTCCTTTTGCTGCCATAACTGCCGCTTGGGCTTCACCTTCTGCAGCCGCTCTGAATGCAGGAACACCTAGCAAATGCAACATTTCAATTGTTTCTTCTACCATTTCAGGAGTGTATCTAATACAGCGTTGTGCCCATTTGTGTGCTTCTTTATAATCGCCAATTTCTAAAGCATTTTTCCATTTTTTTTCAGCGTCAATACTTGATTGCCTTCTCATTGCAATGGTATCAGCCTTTAGATCAGGATGTTCTCCATCAAAAATAAAAACAGGAATTATACCCTTTTCTAATAATCCCGTAGTACGATCTAGAAAGCCCATTAAATGAGATACAGGCCGGCCTTTTGAATCCTTTAATGGTCCTCCATCACCAGTTTCACTTCTATCTCTTATAGAAGTGAGAAATTGAAAAGCAACTAAAAAAGCATCAATCCCTACTTTTTTCCCCGTTAATGAATTCAACTCAATTTTTATTGGATTTGATAAATCCTTTAGATTACAACCCATTTTCTCACCTATTGTGACTCCGAATTAATATTTTCCTCATCATTATGAGGGCACGTTGAAATCCCAATTAATGTATATGTTGGGCAATTTCCTGATGCACCTGTTCCAATTAACCATATAGCCATTCCAATTGCAAAATAATGAAAATATTGTTCAATATTTCCGAGATAACCTCCAAGTTCTGCAATTGCAAGACCACCTCCTGCAAACGCCCTTAATAATCGATCATAAGAACCTACATTTTTTGAAACCATATTTCCACCTATTCAACATCTAAATAATCCTCATATTCTTCATCTTCAGGATCTAACCTTTTTATTTCAGCATAAATCCCGTAAGACAAAAGACCTATTGCAGGCAATAATCCTAGTAATGGATACATTCTCCAACTCACTTTTTCACCAATAACAGTGATGGCTTCTTGAGGGACTATCCATCTAGGATTACCTTCTTCAATGAATACTTTTTCTCCATCCTTTTGAGTGGCAAAAGATGGTACGATTTGATTTGTTGTAGTATCATTTACCAATGTAATATTTATTAGAATTCCAGAGCCAGTACTAGGATCAATTTCAAGTATTGAAAAATAAAGTTGTAAAATCATTCGTCCATGTTTAGATGATTCAATTTCATTTTCTATAATGTCTTCATAATTTTCAAACCCTAATGCAAAAACATTTTGTTGTTCATTTGTATTATTTTTTAGACTGTTTGTAAAGATGTATGAATTATCTACCCATAATACGAAATTATCTTCAGCAACTAAATCACCTATGAATGAACTTTTTTGAGTTTGCATTGCAATTAAATCAGGAACAGAATAAAGATTTGGATCGGTATCTGTGTTTTGATATGTATTTACTTCAACATATGTTAAGATTGGTGCAACCAAGACAGGCACAACTAGCGAAAATATCATCAAAAGTACGGCAGGTATTTTTGCCCAGTTTAGTGGTGGACTTAATATTGAAAAAACTATTATTCCAGCAGTTAATAGTGTAAATAGTATTATTGGCATTACAATTGTATTTGATTGTACATTTTTAGAAGTAAACCCTGAACCACTAACAGCGTATGGAGATTTCCATTCCCCTTCCACAGGATCAAAATCTGTTTCGGGTATTGGATAAACAACTTCAGGCATCATTGGGAATGTGATTGTGAATTCATCTTGTAAATAAAGTTCATAGAAATCTCCAAATCCACCAGGTTTTTGGAAAGAAATCCTAATATCAAATTCAGCACCTGCAGGAATTATATTGTCTGTGAATTTTGCTTGATCAAAAACAAATTCATATTTGTCTTCATTTCCTTCAGCATTTCCACTTTCCATGTAAATAGATTGTAAATCTCTTCCATTCATACTTAATGAAATTGAAACATCAGTTCTACAATTTCCAGAATTACACCCAATATTCAAAATTAGACTTCCGGTCACAAATTCTCCTTCAATTAGGGGTATCGATTCATTATTTGGGCTACAACTAGAATCAATACAACCCTTAAATGTAAATTCACGAGTACCCCCACCATTATTTTGACTTCCTGGTTCAAAAGCATTTTCAAAAAAAGAATTATCGGAACCACTTTCATCATTATTGTTTGCATGATTCCATGTAGGCCATTCATTTACTGGCCCAGCAGTTTGTTCACCAAACATAAAAAGAGTAGGCCTATCAAAACTAAGAACACGTTTTTCATTAAATCCTGTTTGTTCTTGAAGTCCTGCGTTTTCTGAATTTACTGTCGAAACTTGACATAAAATTATAATAATTATAGACGCAAATAACATGCTTTTGTTTGCCCTCATTTTACGCCCCATACACATTGGAATACTAATTTAGAAATATACCATTCGTTTATATGTTATCCGATAGCCTGAGTAATGAGATGTATTGCCGAACATGTGCAAGCGATATTAGTTGGTAGTGGGTGGCATCCAAGTTTATTTCGTACAGAGATGGAAATATTATGTAAAAAAAGGCCCTTTAGGTTTGGTAAAAGGGTAATGTTGGTCGATTCAAGTTATGATTTTTTTGGAAATCTTAATCGTTCAGCAACTTTAGATGAATGCTTATTCCCATTTGGGCTAACTACAGATATTTCTAGTTTAGAAAACGTACTTGAAGGATGGATTAATGATAATAATTTAGAATTTATAGAGGGTAAAAGTGTAGCAGTTAGATGGTCAAGAATTGAAGGCGGAATTAGTGGTATTAATGGCCAAAAACTAGCAATTTTTTGTGGAAACGTTTTGAAAAAAAAGGGATGGAAAATTAATTTAGAATCACCTGATGTTGAATTAATGATAGTAATAGATGGTATTTCAGAACATATTTTTTGGGGTAAAAGGAATATTTCTAAGCATCCAAGGGACGGGTGGGTCCAAAGAGTAGCTACTGAAAGACCATTTTTCAAACCAATTAGTCTTGATCCAAGGTTAGCAAGAGTAGCTCTAAATTTTGTTATAAGGGATTCCGAGAATATTATTTGTGACCCCATGTGTGGTACAGGCGGAGTACTTTTGGAAGGAGCATTATTGAATCAATCAATGGTTGGAATTGATTTGGATATTGAAATGGTTAACGGAACTAAACAAAATTTAGATTGGTTAAAAAAATATACAGGTGAGTCAAAATCACAACAAGTTTTTCATGGAAATGCGTTAGATATTGTAGAATTATTAGAAAATAAAGGAGTTCAAATTAATGGATTGGTTTTTGATCCCCCTTATGGGAAAAATGCTTGGAAAAGCGAAAAAAGGAAAGGGTTGTTTTTGGATGTTTTAAAAAATTCTCGTAAGGTAAAAGGAATAAATTTAGATTCAAAATTAGTTTGTTTTCTTCCAATTAAACCGGGAATTCAAGGAATAAATGAACCTATTAGTGGTGAAATAGATCTTGGGGATTATAGCACAACACAACTTAGATTACAATTTCGCGAATCAGGTTGGGAAATTATCAGTATGCATGCAATTCCGATTCACGGTTCTTTGGCAAGAATGTTAATTTATGCAAATGCAATATAGAATCTGTTTAATCAAATTAGATGGAGACCTTTGAATAACCCCCCTATTTACCGAGAGTAGGGCGCATGGGGTAGCTTGGATATCCTGTCGGGCTTCGGATCCGACGACGCGGGTTCAAATCCTGCTGTGCCCACTTAAATTCCTAATTCGGTTGCAAGTGCTTCAGACAAATATTGATATTCTTCTATACTATTGTATAATTGAGCAGAGATTCTAATGAATCTTCCTTTAGGAGATTCCCATGACCAAACTGGAATTTGAATTTTATATTTTTCTTGTAATAATTCATGTAATGGATCAGGCTCATGTAGTGGTATACCACCAGTTGCAATTCTTGGAAGAGGTATTGTTGCTATACAAGAAATCATATCATCTGGACATGGCTTTGCAATTCCTAAACGTTCACAAATAATGTCTCTACCTTTAATCGCTAGATTTCTATTAATCTCCATTATTTTAGGCCAACCCCCTTCAACCAGATTCGCCATCCTCTCAATTGTTGTGGGAATAGAGCAATGTGATGAAATATCTCTAGTTCCAGTCCAATCAAATTCGTGTCTAAATCTGGAAGTATCTCCAAGAGGAAATGTCATTCCATGACTGATTGTAAGTGGATGAATTTTATGTTGTAAATCTTTTCTAACATGAAGAAAAGCTGTACCTTTTGGAGCACATAACCATTTATGACAATTACTAGTTGTATATGAAGCACCAAGTTTGTTTAGATTAAGTTCAATCATTCCGATTCCGTGAGCAGCATCAAGAAGTACATTTATTCCTTTTTCTTCTAAGATTTCAACTAATTCCTCAAATGGCATCCTTAATCCTGTAGGGCTGGTAACTGTATCAATCATAGCTAATACAGTTTTATCTGTAATTTTGGATAATATTGCTTCAATAGCGATTTGTTTATTTTCAATTGGAAATGGGATTTCACAGATTTTTACGATGGCGCCCCATCTATTTGAGACATAATCAATAGCATTTTTACAGGCTTGATAGGCGTGATCAGGAACTAATATTTCATCACCGGGATTAAATTCTAGCGAACGCATTATTGTATTCACTCCCGATGTGGCATTTTCAATTAATGCAAGATCGTTAGCATCACAATTGACCATTTCAGAGATAGCCTTTCTAGATTCAAGCATTTGTTCCGGTGCTATTTTTTCAAAGAATTTTACAGGTTCATTTTCTAAAATATTCCTCCAATGGCTTTGTTCTTCTTGAACAAAAATGGGTGCAGCTCCAAAAGAACCGTGGTTAAGAAAAACACAAGAAGAATCTAGACTCCAATTAATAGAAAGCTCACTCCGCCTTGGTATCTGCATGATGCTGCGAATTAATCCTTTATTTTCAACTTACTTATGCAAAAGTTATTTTTGTTGTAAGGAACTTTCAACTAATTTCAAAACTTCTTCAGCATTATCGCTTGATAGAGCTTTTTGCTTTTTTTCATAAGAATCTAGTATTGAAATACAAGCACCCCACAAACCAGAATTGGAATATGGAATAAATTCATTTCTTAAAATCAATAATATCTTTTCTGGACTTAACCCTGTAGCCTTAAGGATATAATCTACTTCAATAATATGTTTTGACCATGAAATGATAAAGTCCTCCCATCTTTTTTCTTCAATTGTCCCATCTAAATCATCGATTTCCTCAATTTCAGCCCTTAAGTAAAGTTTTCCAAAAGGATCCTTTTCAATATATTCTTCTATTAATTCATCCACAGAGGGGAAAACATCATCAAACATTTTTGCAGGAAGTGCAGGTGGAATTATTTTTTTTACTTTAAATCTTGACACTCCTTTTGCAGTGAATAATAAATTTGAACCTTGTTCAGTAATGTTTTCTATTTTCGTTAAAACACCAAATTCAGAGGGGGAGCTCCAGCCCTCAATTTCTGTATATGGTTTCTTAGTAGCAATATATCCAAATGGCAAATCATTTAATATGCAATCATCAAGCATTTGCTTATATCTTGGTTCAAAAACCCTTAATGGTTCTTCTGAAGTAGGAAAAATTCCATTTGGAAGTACAAATAGTGGAACTACCAATTTATCTTCCATGCAAATCGATATCAGGCTTCATTTTTCAATTGTTGTTTTACTTTTTACAACTTTTCATCATCATCTTTACGTAAAGCTTCAATTTCTTCTTTGTTTTTTCTAAACCAAATAAATGATTGTACACAAATATAAGTGTAAATAGAACCTGTGATAAGCAACATTAACATTGAGCTTGATGCATAATCAAAACCATTTCCAACTACCATGAAAAAACGAGTTCCACCGAGAATTGATAATACACCAAAAGTTGCTGCAATATGCATCCATAACTTCCTCTTTTCTGGAATAGCATTTGCTAATATCCCTGACAGTAATAGTGGAGCACCTAAAAGTGAAGGGAAATAAGAAGTTATAGAATTAGATTCAGAAATTTGAGAAATAATAATTCCCCATATTATTAAAAAAGCCCCATATGAAATTGTAATTGTGGGTATTGATTGTCCTGCTACGGTATATTGCGTCCTCATAATTAATTCTACAATTAATTCGGTAAATCAATATTTTCTTTACATAGATATTATGGCCAATTTTTTGCAGGCCAAGATCCCCTACACCATCTTTCTAAGCAATCTTCTTCATAATATATGTCAGGTAATCTTTCAAGTCCTAATCCCACAATTTCTTGCCCCGTTAAACCCTTTACAGGTTCTTTGAAACTAATTGGACTTCGAAACATTAGAATTCTATCAATTAAATTAGATTTTACAAACCTTCTTGCTGTTTCTGTACCACCTTCAATAAGTAACTCTTGTAATCCTCTTTCACCAAGTATTTTTAGCAATTCCTGTGGTTCAATTCCTCCTTCATCACATTTACTTATTTTTAATAATTCAACATTACTCTTTTGTTCCAACTTTTTTATTTTATCTTTATTTTCATTAACATAAACAATTAATGTTGGCATGCTATCGTTTAGCAATTTACTTTCTAATGGTATTCTTAAATTTCCATCCATAACAATTCTTAGAGGGTCTTTAATGTGTTCTTTGTTTATTCTTCTCACATTTAATAATGGGTCATCTCTAATTACTGTATTTACCCCAACTAAAATTGCATCAGAGTATGATCTTAATTTATGGACAGTATTCAAAGTAGTTTCAGATGAAAATCGTTGACTATCTTTTGATCTATCATCAATATAACCATCACAATCTGTAGCCATTTTTAATGTTACAATTGGTATCTTTTTATGACACCAATTAAGAAAAGATTGCATTTGTATAGCCGCATCATTTTCACAACACCCTAAACGAACATTTATTTCAGCATCTTTTAGAGCCTGTATACCTCCACCCTTGACAGTTGGATTTGGGTCAATATGTGCGATTACAACTTCTTGTATTCCAGCCCAAAGTAATGCTTCAGTGCAAGGGGGAGTTCTTCCAAAATGATTACATGGTTCTAAAGTAATATATGCAATAGAACCATTTGTTGTTTTACCATTTATTTCAGCATTTGCAATTGCCATTTGTTCAGCATGTAACCCTCCCAAATGATCGTGCCAACCTTCTGAAATTATTTCACCATCTTTTACTAAAATACATCCGACTAATGGATTTGGGTGAACCTTCCCACGTCCTCTTTCAGCAACTTCAAGAGACCTTTGCATAAATACAATATCTGGTTCTGACCAATCCATTGATTTAGTCCAGAGGCTCTTACCTTTTTGTTTTGATGATAATATAAAACAATAAGAAGACTTTCAAGTTATGACCTTCTCCCCTTGTATATGCCAAAATTTGCATGTATTGTTAATCCCGCCGGTAGAGATGGAAGAGCATTGAAGTTTTGGAAAAAAAATGAAGCAATTCTTAAAGAAAAAAATATTGAAGTTGAAACTATTTTTACTGAATATGTGGGACACGCTTCAGAAATAGCGTATTCACTTAGAGAAAGAGATGATATTGAATGTGTAATTGCTTGTGGAGGTGACGGTACAGTACATGAAGTTGCATCAGGGCTTCGAGGTTCTGATAAAAAATTAGGAATTATTCCTGCAGGAACAGGCAATGATGTTGCTAGAGCACATAATATACCATTAAAGAATTCACAAAAAATTGTAGATATTTTAATTAATGGCGTAGATCGTCATGTAGGTGCATTTCGTCTTCAAGGAACTCCAGCACCATCTGTTAATAATTATCCAAAACCAAGTAATAATTCCA
Source organism: Methanobacteriota archaeon (assembly GCA_002720275.1). Classification (GTDB taxonomy): domain Archaea; phylum Thermoplasmatota; class Poseidoniia; order Poseidoniales; family Poseidoniaceae; genus MGIIa-I. The sequence continues at coordinate 27,174 of PBHR01000030.1, read as the reverse complement.
AATGGGATGGCGAACCAGATATTGATGGAAGAGTTGTCAGGTGGGTGTTTTTAGAATCAGATTGTGGTGTAACTTCTGCGACATCAAGAGCTAAATTAAAGCGAGGAAAATGGATTAAAGGTGCTTTGAAATATACATATTTGGGAATTACAGAAATACTTCCTTGGAAAAAGAAAATGGCTTGGGTAAAAATCAATGATGAAGAGGGCCAAATTGTAGATTTTTCTATGCTTGCTGTAACTACTACAGAAATGTTTGGAGGTGGGTACAAAGTTTGCCCAGGCGCTTCACCCATTTTGGAACATGGTCAATTATGTCATGCATGGGGGCTTAGTAAAATTAAGATGTTAAGATTGATGGGACCACTAAAAAAAGGCAAGCATGTAGGTAAATGGGGGATTGAACAAAAACCATGTAAAAGATTAGAAATAAAATCTGTAGATGAAAATAACAATCCTTCTGAGAAATCTCATAACCCTCCATTATATGTTCAAGCGGACGGAGAACCTTGTATGCAAACTCCAGCACTTTTAGAGTATTACAATAAACAATTATGGATCAGAGGTTCTATACAAGTTCCTTGGGATTAGAATGAAAAATCTGAGAAATCATCACTATCATCAAGATCAGGTTTCTTTTTTGGAGGAGATTTTCTTGCTGGTGGCCCCTTTCTAGTAGAATCCTCCCCGGACTTCTTTGTTTTTCGAACAGCTCTTCTTTTTGGAGGCCCTCTTTCACTAGATGTATTTCCTTTTTCATTAGAAGAAACGCTTTGTCTACCAGTAACCCTCTTTCTATCCAATGGTTCTCTAGAAGTTCTTTGAGGTGCTGAAAATTCAAATCCACCCTCATCTTCAGCTTCTGGGTTTAGAATGTCATCTATATCAAATGCTAATGTATGTCCAATTCTTTCTGTAGAATCGCCAAGGTTTACTCCTCCAGAATCTATTGAATCTTGTAATTGGTCTCCCATATCATATGCATCATCAGTAAGTACGACCCCACCTCCACCTAATTCAGCACCTTGTCCTCTACCTTCACCAATTGAACTAAGGACACTTTCAACATCAAAATCATCTAATTTCTGGGTTGTTTTTGGTTTACCCTCATCTTTTTCTTCGGTAGCAATCATTGATCCAGCCGACATATCAAGCCCATCTTTTTTGGCTTTCTTAACATCTTTACGGACAACTTTAGCCATCTTCATTTGAGCATCTGTTAGCATTGCTTTTGCAGCAGATTTCGCTCCATGCCTTTCCATTCCAACTGAGAATGTAAATAGTAAGAATGCACCACCACCACCTGCAATTAACACCAATAATAGGTATAAGTATGTACCAATATATGGCACATCCCCTTTTTTCCAGCCCTTTCCATCCAGTGAAACAGATTCATCTTCAAGATTAATACCAGTTACAACCATTGAAATTCCTGTTTGTGCTAATTCTATTGCTCTACAATCTTCTCCAACTTCCCATTGTCCAGCAACTACTTGTGCAGTTGGATTTAGAAGATTTACAGCATAACCAACAATTTCAATTGGCTGATGCCATTCGTTTAATGATGCAAAACCTTCCAATACTTCTTCATTAGCTGGAATTAATCCTACAACCCCATATTTTGAATGATCAAGACTGCTACTATCTAATTTGGGCATTGTAGAAAGAGATGTAGGCATATCCCATTCTTTTAAATTAAATTTATCATAGTCCTCAAAGGTTTTATCTTTAGCAACATCAAAACCATCAAGACCAATAAAAACAGATGTTGTAATGACTTTTTCACTAGGCTCTCTTACGCCTTCAGTAAAATGTTTACTAGCCATAAGCCATCCAGAGACTTTTACTTCTCTTGTCACTTCTCCAGTGCTTCCAGCTTTTATTTCTCCTCCAGCATCATCACAACCTTGTAAATTAATATCCATTTGAGCAACTTCATCAGATAATTTTGACGTTACATTGAATAAAGTTTCAGGATTATTATCCCATTTTGTTTCAAATTCACCATCATCATCCCCCCATTCTGCCATTGGTACTCCAAAACAACCTACCATAAGCAGCGAAATTAACAAAACAGATGCCAAAGAGGCTCGGCCCATGACCGTCCGATAACCTCTTCCATTGAAAAAGAGACGGTTGAAAATATAAGCAAATACTTGAAAGTAACTAGTCTTCGGAGGTTTAGGCGGAGGTCGCATAGCCTGGTATTGCGCCGGTCTTGAAAACCGGTGTCCCATGGACTCGGGGGTTCAAATCCCTCCCTTCGCGTTCTTTTACAACTAAGAGATAATGTGTTAGTTTTGTTTGGAACTTGTTATGAAGCCCAGCATTAATGTCCTTGGAGAAGAATTGCAGAGTTGTTCATTAAAACCTCTTACTGGTTGGTATAGAGATGGATGTTGCAATACTGACAACAACGATCATGGTTTGCATACAGTATGCTGTATCCTAACTGACAAGTTTTTACAATTTGCTAAATCTAAAGGAAATGATTTGATAACTCCAGCACCCCAATACAATTTTCCTGGTTTGAAAGCAGGAGATCGTTGGTGTGTTTGTGCTAGAACATGGTTAGATGCTGCGGAACAGGGTGTCGCTTGTCCAGTTAATTTAGAAGCAACACATGAGGAATCATTACAAATTATTCCAATAGAACTTTTAGAAATTCATGCTGAATAGGATGAATTTAATCAAATCCATACATCATTAGACGCAGTTAAATCATTTTGACTTTCACCCGTATTAATAACACCACGAGGCTCAATTAGCATAATTTCACATTCCTTTTCTGCATAAGGCCTATGCTCTACACCCTTAGGAACAACATACATTTCACCTTTGTTTAATTCTACAGTTTCATTTTCAAATTCGATATTCATTTTTCCTTCAATAACAAAAAAAAACTCATCGGTATCAGAATGATTATGCCATACAAAATCACCCTGAATTTTAACCAATTTAATTTGGTAGTCATTTAATTCTGAGATTACTTTTGGAGACCAATGCTCAGAAAACATTGATAATTTTTCTTTCAAATTAATTTTGCTCATAAATTCATCACCTTTGAATATAGACAAGAGGTTGTTGTTTTTTGTTTTACTCTTCTTCTTCTTGTTTTTTATGAGTTAATGAAAGAAAAGTTGCCAAAATTACTGCAAATAGAATACTTATTGTCAATAACCTTCCTGTATTTTGTGCAGGTGGGAATGTTGTAAAACCAAGTAATAAGAATATTGACATTGACGAAATTGCTGCTCCCCACCTTGCAAAGTTATCTTGTTGTGTAGATGGGTGTTCAGCACTAGCATGAGATAGATAATCTGCAGCAAAACCCATGCCCAATAAAACAGCAGGAGCAGTATGAACACCTCTTGAACCAATTATACTAGCCATACCATCAACAGCAATACCTACAGCAATAGTTCCAATTGCTATACGTGAAGCTTTAAGCGGAGATCTTAGTAAATAGAAGGTCACGATTAATACAGCAATACCTGCATAAATAATTTGCAAAATTCTGGTTTCTCCAAATTCCTTTGCAAGTTCTGCACCTGCGACTAAATCTCCACCAATATCGCCTTTTAATTCTCTTTCAGACAATAATGTTCGGACATCCTTAGCAAATTGAATAGCAGCATCAGAATCTTTTCCATCAATAAATACGGAAATTGCCACCCCTGTTGTGGTACCTTCAATTTCTAATTTTGGATTTGTTTGTATTTGTGAATTATCAAAGCCATCTAAAATCATGTTTATAGTTTCATTTTCAAAATTTCCATCAGAATACGGAATACCTAATATTAAGGGGGAACGATATATTCCAGTTTCAATAGAAATAATACTTGGATGATTAGAAAGTTGTTTTTGAAAGTCTTGAATCTTACTTAAATCATCAGGTGAATCACCATCTGCATCAATTACAATCCAAGTTTCTGTTCCAGCNCCAAGAATATATTTTGATTGTAATGCTTCTAATTCATNTANAGCNGGNTCATNGTCTGGTAAAAACTGTTTAACATCTAAAACATCAACACTTGTAGGNGATAAAACNGCAATNGTTGTTAAAATTANTAATGTTGCAGGCCANAACATAGANTTNGAATAGTAANTNNNTTTTTCANTNTTTGGAAATNTGTCAACTTTNCANNCTTTTACTNAAATAAAAATCTTCTAGAACAAANCTTGTNACNATCCAATCAAGTATAATTCCAATNATCATTATTAATGCTAAAGANCTTTGTGCTTTTATTGGAGAAAATAAAGCTAGTGAAANNGCNGTAACCGTNGTAATCATAGCAATAAGAAGCATTTTTCTAACTTCTTCCTTTTTTCTAGATGATTTACAATACCAAAAAGCACCATCTACNGCCACNCCCATNATTATCGGNANTGCAATGACATCTACAATAGANATTGTAAATCCAAATGANGAAAGAANACCAATTTCTGCTAANATNATTAATCCTACACTTCCAATTGTAATTGTTGAAATNCTCCAATCTTTTAATCCAAGAGTAAGTATTGTAATCAAAAATAAGAATGANGGNATTAATAATTTNGAAAGNTCNTCTTCAGCAATTTTTTGNGATTTAGCAAACAACATATTTACTCCNGCNGGGGTTATTTGAAATTCAGTNTCNTCACTTATTTTTCCTGCCCANNTTAGAATTANACTCCATTCAACATCAATNTCTTCACCCAAAGANTCTTCAACATCAATTAACCAAAGTAATTCATTNGCTTNGGGAGCTTGGTTAATAGANGAGCCTGAAAAACTAGGACATGCAACATTAAATTTCACATCATTTGGNAATAGTAATAATGTAGATTGAAATGCAATANTTTCTTCTTCNGTAGCATTTTCNCCACACCAACCATTTTCTATNGNNGGTTGAAGTACATCAGCCCATTTNNTAGCATTAATCAAAGATCTATTTTTTGAATTAAATGCNTTTTCCCATGCNTCNAANGGCGATACAATTTTNGANACATATTCNGTACCTTTNGGATCTAATAATGATAAATTATNCTTNTTCGTATCAATATCNTNTTTAAGTGATAATAATTTTTGCACTCTTGTTAAATTATTTGTTAANTCATNACCATCATCATGTGTTATAATTANAATTAAATTNGTATTATCTTTAGAANATTTTTCATTTTCAATTCTTTCATTAACTTTATCATCAAAAAGNACATTTGTATTNAACACAGGTTCTGTTGGAAAAATGAATATTAAACCAGAACATAATACNAATACAAGTATTATTGCAATTCTGGCATNTTTNGGGTTCATATTCCTCTCTTANNAGTAAAACTAAATCATTATTACTTTGTAATTAANGGATTTATTTCCATTCTANCCATTGTCCNGAATTACCATCTTTATACCACCAAGAACCACTTCCAGANGGATATTCTAAGACTTCATAACCNTCTCTCCATTGTCCTTCCATATAATTTGGAGGAGTTCCNGNTTGTGNTGNAGGTGGAGATGAAGNTGGNGCNGAATNATAATTCATNGGAGTTTTAACGATTTCTTCATAATCNTCCCATGCAGCATCATCTNCCCANTCNTCAACTTCTCTACCNCTTANTTTCATTACAGATAGTAAAATAATGATAACTACAACTAAAACACCTATTANAATTAAGAANATATCNTGATATTCNCCNAGAGTGGAACTTAAACCGGTTCCAGTNCCACTTCCTTCATNATTTGAATCGTCATTTGAATCGTCATTTGAATCNTCATTTGAATCGTCATTTGAATCATCATTAGATTGTAATGGGTTATCTTCATCAGGTAAATCNNCCCCATCACCTGTAGTAATTCCTGTAGATGATACAANAATTGTTAATTCAGCNGAATTATAATTTCCTCCAGATACTAAAATATCAATAGTGCCTTCTTGAGCTATAAATTCTGCTTGACCAGCATCATCNGTTACCATACTAAAAATNGTCCATANTCCATCCTTTTTACCNGTAACAGAAAGACNGTCTATTGGAGCATTATTTTCATNNACTACATTAATTGTAATNGTATCTCCNATCTTAGGNTCTGCAGGGCTAAAACTAAGGAATATATCACTTACTTCAGGTGGTTCAGGATTTGGNTCTGCTACGATTACTTCATCATTTATGGCNGAAACTATTGTTGCAGAATCACCTTCACCGATTTGTGCAATAGATAAGATTGTATATTCCCCTACAGGAGATGAAAGAATTGGTAGTTGTAAATCNGCACTAGATCCTTGACCCCATGCAATTGAGTCAATATTAGATAGAAGCTTATCAATTAATTCAAAAATTTCTTCAGGAGTATCTANATCATTCCCNCCATCAGTTTCATGCCATGAATTTTCAACCNAATTACAAAAATAATCTCCATCATACTCNCCTATATCAATATAAATTTCATTAATATGTTCGTTTAAAATTAATTCGTAATCTCCAATCTCATTTATTTCATAATTTGCATACCAGTTTTCGTAATCCCATTCCTCTTGATACCAATCTCTTACTGGAGAAATAATCTTTCCTTCACTATCTTTTAGATAAGCATCAGTTGGATTAGGTGGTGTTTCTGAACTCCATTTATTCATATCTACATCTATTCTAGTTCTAATGTTTGATTCTCCATAAGAGGTATCTGTATCCCAGTCGTAATCATTTCTATCTTCACACCAANCATCAGATTCGATTCTAACNTTGTTTAAATCTNCTTCTTGAGCAACCCAACCAACTTCATTTCNTACTCCTTCACCATAAATAAACTCTGTAAATGCAGANAAGTCAATTGTTGCAGGNTCAAAACCCTCTTTTGGAGTTGCAACNGCAAGNATNCTAGATGCNGGCCCATCTTCATCACTTAGTGCAATGTTTGTTGTTTGTCCNGGTCCAAGATCACCAGTTAATTTTAATGAAGCAGGATTATTTAATACAATTCCAATATGTAATGCATTAGGGAANAANTGATNACTCGANTCGTCCTCATCATCATCCCAATCNTCCTCATCTTCATCATCCTCATCATTGCTNCTATCNATCGCTACAGCAGCAAATAGATACATNGGTGCTTTTAAATCAACTTCCCAATTTTGGGCTGAGTCAGAACATGAAAATTCTAATTCTGTTGNCATTTCNTNGTCNCCTTCTTCATCTCCAGTCCATTCATCATGAGANACATCAGGGAATGCATCACGAAGATNTAATGGCACTAAACCTGCAAAAATTGTATGACCTTCTTCACAAGGAATATTTGAAGGTGCTATAGAAATNCCCGTACTTAAATCANCTCTTTCAGAAATATANACAGGNAGCCCTCCAAAAGTAGTTTCTTGATTTAAATCNCCACCAATTGAAATACTTCCTTCAGTNACTCCNGCTAAATTCATTCCAATTCCGACCATTTCTTNACCATNAGCNCGAGTTACNTTTGCTTGTGCAATTGAAATGTATGCNCCNGGAAGTGTAGGAGTTACTGACATAACNGCATCTCCATCANNATTNGAAGTCATAATTTCTTCTTTCATAACTTCAAATGGCCCATCTGTAATGAAACTNTCAATNATTGCAGGNCTTGGAGTTGTAGTATACCATGANNTTAATTGACAATATTNCCATTGTCCCCATTCAAAGCTTNGTATGTCCCAAGAATACCACGTATTATCCTCCTCGTCATCGTGNTNATCATCTTCATGATTTTCATGTGTNCTTTCAAAACCTTCTCTNCCTAGATAAGTNAANNAATGAANATATGNGTTACTNTTTTCATCAATATATTCTATTGAAATATCAAATTCNGTATCTTCNGCATCATAATATNNATGNTCTTCNNAACCCNNATAATTGCTNNNAANNGGATCCTCATCACCGCCGATATGGGTTTCGGTTCCATCTCCCCAATCAATATGAATTTCAACTATTTCTGGAGTGTTNTANTCGTATGAAGGACCATCCCATTCTTGAACTCTTAATTCTAAATTAATTCTATCTTGGGTTTGTCCACCTTCTTCNNTCNNNTCTTCAACATTTCCTNNAGTANACATACAATCTGGAGTACCATGCACTGGGAATTGNTCNGTTCTTTCAAANCCAATACCTGAGTTAGTCTTTCCACTTGTGGTTATTTCTGCAATCCCAAAATTTCCATTAGCGCTTGAAATATCTAATTCCCAACCATCCGAATCTCCTTCATTTTGGAAAGAATGTTGGAATGATAATTGATCATAAAGATAAATATCTTCTCCGTCCATATTTCCTCTGGGGTTGATTTCAACGTCTAAATTGCCATTGATATCATCAGCAGAATAAGTTCCAATTATCAAATCTGGATTACCATTATCGTATGTTTGAATTTCAANTTCACCTTCAATATCNAAATCTCCAACTGCATCTTCAGCAACTTGTGGAGAGATTCTNAAAATAGCCAAATCNATTTCAGCATTTTCTACAGGGCCATCATGNGAATAGGCNGTTGCTTTTACNTTGTAATCACTATTCACGCTAGTAGTTTCATCTTGAGTNACTAAAACACCCACAGCTGAAACAATAAAAGTTTCATCATTATTTTCCCAAGCCATTGATTCTAATAATGTAGGGAACAATTTTTCCATTTCTAAAACAGCATCTCTNACTTTACATTCATCACAAGGAGGAACAAAATTAATCAAAGGTTGTGTAAAACTCCATTCAGCATCTTCTATTGTTGAAACTGAAAGACGGCCATGATATCTGAAATCGTTACCATNTCTAACCAAATCTGTACTTTCAACNCTTCCAAATTCATTTGTCATTGCAATAGTGAATTTATTTGGAACATCATCTCTATATTCTTCCCAAGTCCACCAATCTTCAGGGTTTATTTCAAGGCTCACACCTAAATCTAAGACATTTCTATCGTAAATGCTTGTTACAATTTTCTCTATTTCAGGTGTACAATTATTTTCTTCACCTTCATCANCTTCATCGAAATCATTACAATTGTCTCCAAATATAATTGTTTNATCNTCTTCTGTNNNTTCTTCANNCCACCAACTATTGTAATAATGACNCTTGCTAGATTGTTCAANCCATTGTCCAAATTCTTCAATAGATTCACCNAGNTCTTCCCATACAGGGNTTTCTAGAGATGTAAATACATGACNAACAATATCTTCAGGTAATGAATTGAAATTATCAAATGCATCATTTACCCAAGGNGAATTNGCTTCCATTTTAGCAGTCCAAGCNTGNCCTTCAGANGTNTCTAANAATAANTCATATTCCCATGTTATTTCTCCTTCATCATCTGGAATTTCATCACCATTTAAATCTTGAACATCCACATCCATTTCTGCCATTCTTACAATTAATTTTTGAATGGGAGTCATACTGTCAATGTCTTCATTAAGTAGGGGTTCAACCCAGGCTTCTAAAGCATTTGTTATTGCTTCAGGATGGTCTGAAACTGCCAATAGAGCAAGGTTATGTAAAATATTTTGAATTGATTGAAACGGTAATTGGTTGTTTGCTAGATTATCAATAGATTCTTTCAAAGCACTCCATTCATTACTTCCAACCAGTGCATTATATGCTGCTTCAAAATCNCCAGTATTTTCAAATCTTGTAAAATTCTCAATTGGATCAAACATTTGTGCATAATCAATTATTTCTCCGAAATCTTCCATAACTCTTGGAAGAGGGAATTCATCTCCATATAGTAATAAACCAGTAATCATCATTAAGCCAGCATCAACATCATTTGAATTAAGAAATTCCATTAATGCTTCTAAGAAATTTGAACCTGCTTCCAGGTCGTAGTTGTTGCGACCAGCGTCAATCATGCTGTTCCAAAGTTGTTCACTACCCCCAGGTCCACTACCTTTTGTTGCAGTTTCCACAAAATTTGTCCATCCACCATTTGAAGTTCCAGCAGATTTTAATGAGTCAAATTCGGATTTTATTTCCTCTAAAGGATTTGCAGTATCCCAAGCAGTATCTAATGGTTGTAAAACATGATTCTCAAATTTTTCAAACAATAACTTTGTAATTTGTGTAGAATCATCAACCGCAATCATCGTTGGGCTATTTTCTGCTTTAATTGCCGCTCCATACATTCCGCCTAGTGAAGTAACTGGAATTGTATAAATTCCTTCCCAAGTCATAGTTCCAGGATCATTTTCATGAACTCCAGTTTTTTGAAGAACTACAGTAGAAACAATTGTACCATCTAATGGTAACTCACCATTTATTGCATCAATTGGGTCCATGTCATATCTAAGTATATCAGCAGTAACTTGTGTAGAACTAATATGCCCTCTCGTGTGTGCAAAAATTTGAACATCACTACCAATAGATGCAAATTTTGTTGTTACAAACCCATCAATACTCAAAGTAGTTTCATTCTCTGTATTTGAATTTGGTGCAGGTATTTGAGCGATTACTGGAGATAATGACATTCCAATAAGTACAAAAATAATTAATATAGCATTCCTTTTCATATTTTAGTCCAAACATCTTTTATTAATAGAGGTATTTATTATTAGTTTTATAAATAAATTATGGATTTTAAATTTATTTTTTTAATATAACCAATTTAATATTATTTTCCGTATCAGAGATAGAAGCACATCCAAAACTCTCATAATCTATTTCAGTCCAAAAACCGTTAGTTTGTATGAATGTGCTACTAGGTAAGTCTAGAATATCTAACCATAGGCTCATGGGGGCAATTATATTATTATTAACAACCTCAATTTCCCAAGTTTTTAATGCTAAAATATCCTCTTCATTCTCATTACAAAAAATATTATGAATATTCACTTCATTATTGATTTTAAACAATTCACGTAATTTGTTATTCTTTTCTGGTGTTGCATTTGTTGTTTCTAAATTTGTTAATTGTATTAAGTCATTATAGTGTGATAAAATTATAGGCGCTTCAATTTGCTTTTTTGTTGAAGTTAGATTTATGTCAGGATTCAATGCTTTTTCACAAGATAAACTATTTGGTAGGCACCCTTGAACATTTAATGAATTGTCAATGAGATTTTGAGCTAGTAACCAAGGCCCAGTCCGACTTTCCCTATTTTCATCAATTGTAATGAATGCTGCTTTGTAACGATCATTTAATTCCCATTTTGGTGGATCATGATGAATCATAATGTGTGTGAATGTATCTAATTCCTCACCACCACTAGCATTCCATTCAATTGTAAACCATTCTTTACTAACGAAGTTGGAATCAATATATTCTTTGAGGTAGGTAATACTTAGTATGCCTTCAACTCTACCTAAACCCCCCATTTGATTACGAATATTTTGAATTTCTACATCACCAATTATTTGGATGCCAACAGGTGTTTTATTACAAGAATTACACCCTTCACTTTCAATTGAATTAACAGTTAAATTTACGGTTGCTATTGCACCTGTTCTTATATTTTCATCTAATCCTAAAGCATCCATTGCAGCTCTGGTTGAAAGTATAACAGTACCTTGGATACTATCTATTTCTAATTCATTATCGTTTTCAATTATTTTTTCATTCGTACTAATAGATGTGGATGCAAGAATTATGATAATAAATATCACATACTCAATTATATGATTAGATTCTAAATTAAGCCCATTCACATTATTCTCCAGAAGGCTTTACTTCTTTGAGACTATCTACGATTGGGGGCTTCATAAGTAGACTTGTGAACACTCCTGTGCAACCCGCAATGAAGAATGCACCAAATGTTGCATGAATGGACCATCCCAGAGGATAAATTATTCCTCCGTTTATGAACACATCAAATTTATTTTTATTTTCTGCTTTTACTATAAGCCCTAAGTATTTCCCTTCATTATTTGTTTCCAAAAAAAATAACCAAATAAACAACTAAAAATGTGAGTAATACTAATACTAAATGAAATTTCGTTGATAAAGAAATTCCAAGATTCAAATACTATTACGGTTCCAGGTAATACAAATTTAAATTTTGAAAGGTGACTCATAGAACCTATAATCCCCATAAATCCACTAGAAGCCCCCATCCAATTTCTTTCTAACATGTATGAAAAAATTTCTAAATGAGGAAATAAAAAAAACCCAAAATTAGAAACTAACCCACCAAGTAATGCAATCGAAACAATCGTACTAAAAAATACCAATATTGTGTTTTTTGTACCCACTATGGCTTCAAATGATTGCACAAAAATAAGAAATGAAATAGTTGTAAATCTGATATGTTGCGAACTATTGTAAAAAAAGGGTGCACTGAAAAAAGAAGTTAAATATTGAATAGGTTCTTTGATATTTTCATGCCAAATTGCAGCAGAACATCCAATTTTTTCGTTAATTGTAATGCAATTTGTTGAACTCATTTCTCCTAAAAAATACCATATTAACCAAATTATAATTAAGAAATTATATGTAAAAAACCTAGAAAAATATGCTTGTAAAAAATTTAATCTAACTCCTTCTGAATTTTTCCAAGGCAACACAATAGGAATTAATGGCAACTCATTATTATATTTCAAGAATAACACCAAAGCTCATTTTTGGAATTTATTCATCCATTAATAATTGAATATCTTCTACAAATTTTACATGATCCCAATTATAACCAGTCCATGCAATTCTGCGATTATGTTCTTTATCTAAAATAAATGTAACCGTACTATGGCCTATATTATATTCTATATTGGAAGTACCACTTTCTTCTTCCCCAAGACTTTGAATATAATTTGTGATATGTGTCGAAACCGTCTCAAGCATTTTAGTATCATTTAAATTAAATTCACACCATTGGTATATTTCTTGAATAATTTCATCATAATGCCCACTTTCTTGTATGTATTCTAACCCACAAAGCTCATGATTTCTGATTTCAATAGGCAAATTATTAACTTCCACAATCTCATTATTAATTATCGCTATGTTTTTAATTTCAGAATTATACAAAGCGTTTAAATTTTCAGAATTAATGTCTAATTGGTTATTTTCCCATACTTTATTTGTTTCATTCCAAATCATGAATTGCCAATTTTCAAGTAAATCACCATTAATCATACTTAGAGCTTCAGTTCCATTATTGCTAGTGATTTCATAAGATATATTTTCTGAATTTAATGATTCTAAGATTAGGTTCCACCCGGTTGTATTTTCATCTAACTCGTTTGAATCAATAGTTAAAAATATTGATTCAGTTCCATTATTGATTGTTAACGAATGATTTTCAGAATTTAGATAGTCTGTATCATTAGTGCTTAAATTAGTATGTTGTGATAACATATTTTCAATATGATTTATTGCACTTGGTGTTTTTACATGTCTCTGCCCATTCTCACTAAACATATTCCAATGTTCTAAAACAATCCACAAGTCATCGTACATATTGTCTGATGCATTAACTGGATTTTCATCTGTTGTATGTGCTTGAATAAATGAAGCATTAACTATAATCGAAAAAGAATCCCAAACAGACTTTGAAACTTCATACTCTGGATGAGTTAAATGATTCCAATTATATCCTAAATCTTCATGCCAGTGCTCCTTCATTTTTTCTGGAGTATCCGTCAATGGGTCAATAGAGATTGAAAGAAAAACCACATCTTGCCCATAAGAATCTCCTAATGCATCTTTTGCTAGATTCATATTATATTCAATCATTGGGCAAAAATCTGGACACGTAGTAAATGTAAAAGCAACCACAACAATTTTACCTTCAAAATCAGATAGTGAAACGTTTTCCCCATCTTGATTAATCAAAATAAAATCTGGTGCAGGAGAACCTGGCCATTCAGTTCCGTGAAATTGTGGCCATGCATCTTCAGAAGGTGATCCAAAACATCCTGAAATTAATACAAAGACAATTAATGCCGAAACAAACTTTTTCATAAATATAATTCGCTAGTTAATGATATTTAAAAGTATATTTTATTGCCTATTTTGTATTTACAATCCCATCGTAGTTATTTCCCATATACGCTCCCCATGTAATGCTTGTTGGTGAAGGAATATTTAGGTCAGTTCTGTACATGTTCCAAGTCCCTGTAGGGGAATCAAAAGATGATGAAGATGTTGTGATCATTTCTAAATCCCCATCATTATCTAGATCTGTAATTAATGGGCTTGCTACACTAATGCCTGCACGATTAAAAATAAGAGAATTGGAGTTATCACAAGGATTCCAAATTAACACTTCATGAGACAATTCAGGATTAGTAGGGCCATTTTCATTGAATTCAACCATTCCTCTAATCATTACTACTTCATCTAAATTATCCCCGTTCAAATCTATGGCCAAAGGACTAGCAGCGGAGATGTGCTTAGTTTCTTCCATCCAAGAAACAATACCAGTACCTCCATCTATTTGTGCCGTCCAAAAGGAAGTGTATTGTGGCCATTCTCCTATTGTATAATGTACAAAAATGTCTGGAGTTGAATCTTCTGAAAAATATCCCGCAGCCGGTGTTGCCCATGTTTCAGTATTTTTCGCAGTTCCATTTTCTGCATATTCTTTAGCATCAACTTCCCATATTGTTGAGAAATCATTACCATTGATTGCTATAGTTCTTCCATCAAACATTGTAACCACAATGTCTAATACTTCATCATTTGTTAAGTCTAGAATTATTGGTGTTGAAATCAATCCTTTTTCTATATTATTGCTTGGTGAAACAATTTCTGTTGCATTAGAAATATCTCCATTCAATATTGCATCAATAGAAGTTGACCAGAGGCTTCCATGCCATGTTTCCCCCCCAGTACCAAATAGAATTTGAGTTTCCATTGAAGGATGCGGATTGTATACTATTGGAGACATGTATGTTTCCATATTATCTGGGGTATCTGCAACACCTAAGATTTCACCAGATGCGCCAGATAATATCATGAGGTATCCATTTTCTCTTTCTTGATTTGGTGCTTTAGTAGGGTCCCCTCCATTTGAGGTTAACCAATCAAAAACACCATCACCATCAATATCGTTAATGAATTGTCCAGTATAAAATTGATACCAATTTTCTCTTTCAGAACTATTTGAATCAAATGACCAAATTAAATCTCCACTTTGCCCATCAATTGCTTTTAGCTGGTCCCCTCTTCCTCCTAAGATTACATCAAGTTCTCCATCACCATCTAAATCTTCAAATTGTGCTGATGAAAACATTTCTTGACCCGTTTTAAAATCCCACAAGATATTTCCATTATTTCCATCAATTGCAACAATTGAACCTTTTGCAGGAACTTCCATTCCCGTGCCAATTACAATATCAAGAATATTGTCCCCATTAAGATCAGCAGCATGAGGTGAAGAAAAGGTGTTATATTCTCCCGAGATTTCCCAGATATTTTCAAATTTATTTGTGGATATTAAACAATTATTGGTATCTTCCGATGTTGATTCTCCAAAACAACCAGCAAACAAAGACAAGATGATTAATGTAGATAATATCTTATTCACAAGCATAACTTGTTAATCTTTAATATTTAAGTTAAGGCGCTGTAGAAGAGTAACTTCCAATAAATTCAGGAGAACACCATGCAGGCAATCCCATTACGCTTCCTGGACTAGTAAATGCAATACCAATAAATAGAATTATTACAAAGATAAATGGAAATGCGAATGTATATGTTAGTTCTCTTTCATCATCCCACAAGTGCATAAAGAATGCTGCGATTCCAAAAAATTTGACAATACCAACACTTACTAGTGCAAAAACAGTGGCTCCATAAGTCAAACTAAGATATACCGCACCAACCTCTATTGCAGTAAATATCATTAAAATTACAAAATTCCAAAAATATACGTCTTGACCTGTTTTATCATGTAACCATTTTTGCCAGCCTGTTTGATGTTCACCCATTTTTTTTCACCTCTAATATAGATAGAATGCTGGGAATATTACTACCCATGCTAAATCAACAAAGTGCCAATAAAGCCCGTAATATTCAATACTTTGTGCATTATTTGGATCCCAGCCACCAATATGCGCTTTGTAAATAAAGTATGTAATGAATATTAATCCTACAAACACATGTATTCCGTGTGCTCCAGTAGTTACATAGAAGAAACTTCCTGCAAGAGTAGAAATTGTGAAATCATAATCATGAATTAAGTGATTCCATTCCCATAGTTTTAGAATTAGGAAAAGAGTTCCTAGTGCTAGAGTCATTGCTAAATAATTTCTTACTTTTTTATTGCGGACATTAGGTTCTAAATCTGTATTCTTTGCTGCTTTAAGTGCTAACACTACTGTGAATGAAGATAAAATCAAAGCAAAAGTGTTTATTGCTCCAGGTAGTAATGTCATAAAATCTGCAGTAATATATTCTGCAGCCACATGATGATAGGCAGGAACACCATCTGCCGCCACCCAAAACGAATTATTTACTAATCCGTTTGTTGCTATTTCACAAGCTTCTTCTTTGACGTGGTGATGATCATCAAAACATTTCTTTACAATTGAATCGACTGTTCCTTCAGCACCAAGTGTATCAATTGCTTCTTGAGCTTTATCTCGAAGAGTCCAATGAGTATTCCAGTTCGACCTCATTCTCATATATGCCCCAAAGAATGAACCAAAAATCATTACTTCAGACATTAAGAAAAGCCAAATTCCAGCTTTCCTAATTTTCATTCCACCAAATGGAGTACCAAAAGCCACTAATTCACCCATTTTTTCAGAACCATCAAATGGTAAATCGCCTTTCCACCAAGTAAATAATCCCCAAGTAAGAACAGCAATACCTATGGCTGTGATTCCCATACTCGCTTCTGAAAAACCATATAGGAACATCATTGTACCTAAGGATGCAATTATTGGTGCCCAAGATCCGTGATGGCCATGGTCATCATGATCATCATAACTCATTTTGAATCACTCCCTTTCCACATCTTTGAAAATAAACCACCTTTTGGTTCTGCTGAATGGTGGATGTTTGCATCTCCCTGAGTAGGTATTTCATGGAAACTTGGAGTTGGTGGTGGTGAGGATGTCGTCCATTCTAAACTCCACCCGCCCCACGGGTCTTTTCCAGATTCTTCCCCATATTTGTAACTTCTAACAAGGTTCCATGCTAAAATCAGTTGAGCACTACCCATTATTAATGCTGAAATTGTTATGAATGAATTTAATTCAGTCCAACTATCTACATTATAGGTATGATAACGCCTAGGCATACCTTCTATTCCTAATTGGTGCATTGGCCAGAATGTAGCATTCATTGCTACAAAAGTAATAACAAAATGTAAGAGAC
This sequence comes from Methanobacteriota archaeon, assembly GCA_002720275.1. GTDB lineage: Archaea > Thermoplasmatota > Poseidoniia > Poseidoniales > Poseidoniaceae > MGIIa-I. The sequence goes on along the minus strand of PBHR01000030.1, from coordinate 9,939 downwards.
CCAATTTTTCATCTAATTTACGTCCTGTTGCTTTTGGATACCAATAATATATCGCTGAAAACATTCCAAAGATTGTACCACCAACTAAAACGTAGTGGAAGTGTGCCACAACAAAATAAGTATCGTGGAAATGAGTGTCTAATCCTGCTACTGGGAAGAACATTCCTGATATGCCACCCATTGTGAAAGTTACTAAGAAACCCAATGCCCAAAGCGTGTGTGTTTTGAATACTAATGACCCACCCCAAAGTGTAGCTAACCAATTGAAAATTTTAACACCAGTTGGAATAGCAACTAACATTGTAGTCAGCATCATTACTAATCTTAGAGTGGGATCCATTCCACTTGTAAGCATGTGGTGCCCCCATACAATGAATCCTAAAACGCCAATTCCCGCCATAGCATAAACCATTGAACGATATCCAAAAATTGAACGTTTTGCACTTGTTGCTAAAACCTCTGAAACTACACCAAATGCTGGTACAATAACCACATATACTTCAGGGTGTCCAAAGAACCAAAATAGATGGGCCCAAAGAATAGGATCTCCACCATAAGCGGCATCATAGAAAACAGTACCAATTGTTCTATCTAAGAAGAGATAAACAGTACCAATTATCAGTGCAGGTAATGAAAGATATAACATCGCATTTGCTACAAAAACAGACCATGTAAATAGCGGCATTTTCATCCAAGTTACGCCTGGAGCTCGCATTGTCATTATTGTTGCAATAAAGTTTACACCGGACAATGTTGAAGAAATACCAAGCATTACAATTCCTGCTACGAATAAGGTGGTCCCAGCACTAGCTCCTTTTTCTCCACCACTAGAAGAAAATGGGGCGTACATTGTCCATGTAATGTCGGCACCTTCTCCCGATAATACTCCTCCGTAAAGTAGTATACTGGCGAACGCAAGCATCCAAAATCCCATAGCATTAACTCTGGGGAATGCTAAATCTTTTGCACCAATTTGTAAGGGAATAATCCAATTGGCAAATGCAGCAATCATCGGCATTGCTGCTAAGAAAATCATTGTTGTACCATGAAGTGTAAAAAATGAATTATATTGGTCTTGAGTTAAGAAGTCATTATTTGCAACTGACAGTTGAATTCTGAATAGCATTGCAAATATTCCACCAATTAACAAGAAAAGAAAACTGTAGACAAAATAAAGTGTACCGACTTCTTTGTGATCAGTCGTAGTTAACCATTTCTTTAGCCATTTAGTAAGTCCATTTAGATTAAAACCTTCAGGATTGTTTCTGTAGAAAACATAAACAAGCATCAATGAGAATAAAGCAATTCCAAAAGTTATGGCAGCAATTGCAACTTCAAACGGTTCTGCTTGTTCAATCATTGCAACTCCTCCTCCTAATGCTGCTGCACCTGGTACAGAGGTTTCGAAAGTACCCCATGCATCTCCACTTTGACCATCAGGAGGAGAATTTCCAACAGCATTTCCATTTACAGCATTTCCATGCACAGTGAATTCTACAATCTGACCTTCACTATCAGGAGCAGTCCAAATAACAGTCCAACTTCTGTTATCATTTCCTAATTCTGTATGAGTCATACCGTTTTCTAATTCTTGAACTAAATCAGTAAAACCGTCTCCAGCACTAAAAGTACCCGCAGATGCAAATAATCTGAATCCACCCATGTTGCTACTTATTTCAGCACCTGCAATACTTGGATTTGAAACAGTGATATTCAATTCATAGCTTTGACCTGCAGTAAATGAATCTGGCATACCATCAACAATTACTGTCGTAGTTCCAGCCCCACCACTGTGACATGTACATCCAGGATTCCCATTTGCACCTAATCCTGTAGGGTAAGAGGTTATTTGAGGTGTAGCAGCCAAAGCAATAAAAATTACAAATAATAATGACATTACTCGAATTTTATTTTTATTCATGACATCACTCTCAAGTCCCGCATTCTCCTACGACATGTACTTTAGCCAGCATCATTGAGTGTTGTTGTCCACAATATTCTGCACAAAACAGGTCATAAGTACCAGATTCTCGTGGTGTAAATGCCATGTCTGTCTCAATCCCTGGGACAGCATCTTCTTTGATTGCCCATTCTGGAATAAATGGTGCGTGAAGTACAGGCAAATCACTTCCGTCATCTAATGTTTTTATTTTTGCTTTAACCATTTTATTACAGGGTAAATACAAATTCCCATCAAAACTCATTGCACCATCTTTTATCTCTGTTCCAGTAGGGGTGACAAAATTTGTAAGATTTACTGTTCCATTCTCATCCATAGTAGTGATTTCAATAGCATCATGATAGTAAAAATTCCATCCCCATTGATAAGCTTCAATAGTAATTTCAAAAGTATCATTTGGATTTTCTTCAGTATATGGATCAACCCATACTGTAATCATAGATTGCCAGGCAATAAAAGTAAGGTAGAGTACCAAAATTGTAGGCACAATAAACCAAGTTAACTCCAAAGTTAGGTTATCTCGTTCTTTTGGGAAAACACCTGGGGCAATTCCATCAAGTTTTGGATCCTCTGGAGAAATTTCTTTAAATCGGATAACTAAATACATCATAAGAACAAAGGTAAAAATGCCCACGACAAGTGACCAAAAATTCCAAGTATCCATTAATTGTGTAAAGATTGTATAATCAGCCGGACCCACGTTAGAACCCCCTACGTTTTGTGCGCTGTCATTCCAACTATTAACTGTTGGCAAGTACCATTTATCGTAGAGCCCATCATTTAAGAATAAAAGCGCTGTAGAAAACAAAGGAAGCAACTCATTATGCCATCTAATTTTTCAAGAGAATGGTTAATTCAAATTGCAAAAGCATTTAAAATTTCTAAAGAGATTAATAATGAGGGATTACCAATACTTGTTGAAGGCAAAAGAGATAGGGATTTATTGTTTGAATTAGGTTTTTCAGGGCCAATTGAAATATTAAATAGAGGCTGGAGTTTAGAAAAATTAGCCATATTTTTAATTGAAAAATACCCACAATCAAATAAAAATCCCACATTATCGATTTTGATGGACTGGGATCGTACGGGAGGAAGATTACAAAATAAATTAATACAGATTTTTTCTTCCATGGATAAGAACATAGATGAAACATTACGTAATGAATTAATTAGAACTTTAAATGGTAGAACAAAAACAGTAGAGGGCATTAGATTTATTCTAAATGAATTATTGGAATTAATGGAATCTAAGATTTAGTTTTAGGTAATTTTATTGAAGTTTCTTTTACAGTATTAAGGACTACATGCGTAAGTGAACGTTCTATTCCTTCTGAAGTCAACACTCCTTTTGTTAAATCATTTAAATCATCAGTATTTTGAACTTTGGCAACTACAAAACTATCATAATCCCCTGTAACGTCATAAACTAAAAACACTCGAGGATCTTCTGCGATTCTTTTTTGAACTTCAATCATTCTTCCCTTAGTTATTCTTAGGCCTACGATGACTGTCATTTCCCAACCTACTTTGGCGGGGTCAAGAATTATATTGTAACCTTTGATTATTTTTTCTTTCTCAAGCCTTTTTAATCGGTTCCCAATTGTTCCTAGTGCAACGTCTAATTCAACAGCGAGCTGACGCATCGATGCTCTACTATTGTTCATTAAAGCTTCAATCAATTTCCTGTCTACATCATCTAGTATCATCTGTCCACTAAATTAGTGCAAATATAGTCCCTGTTTGAACATTTGCATATATTTTCTTATTTTTCTTGTTCATTTATTCACTTTTTTCTTGAATCATATCAATATCCATCATCCATTGACCTAAATCCTCAACTTCAGTTTTTACAGTTATTTGTAACGGATTTTCTTCTTGGCTTTCAGACTTCTTTAAAACTTTAAATTCAACATCTAAATTAGATTTTGGTAATATTGTGGGCAAATTCTTTAATCTTGAAATCCGCCAACCTTTGTTAACATCGACTTCCAAAACATCAACTTTTTTATTACCAGTTTTGATATTAATGTTAATTTTCTTTTCATTATGTTTAGAGTGTAAAATTTTACCTTCCAAGAGAGGCAATCCCTTTTCCCTAATTCTTTCTTGAATTATAATGAAGCAAATACCTACTAAAATTATAATATTTCCAAGAAGCATTAATGGAATCTCAGACCACGCTTTCTGCTCATAAATTGAGGGTAATGTTGTTTTATTTACACTTAACACTTGCATACTTGAATCATTTTCTAATTCGTCTCCATGGACTGAAATAATAATAGAATATCTACTTGAATCACCATTGTTTAAATTTATATTTGCGCTTTCTAAATATGTTTGAGATAGACTGTATTCCCATAATGTTGTGTTTCCTTGTTTAACAGAAAAATCTTCTTTTGCAACCCATTCCCTTAGTACATTGGTTATTGGTGGCCTTGCACCAGAACCATCTGAGTCAGCAAAATTTTCGACAATATGTATGTGTATTGCAGTATCATTATGTAGATTTGACAAGGGGGTTATTTCCCCAAGTAATTTTATTTCATCCGCTTCATTGTCATTTGTAGTGTCGATAAGATCAATATCTAATGAAAAATTTACTAGATTTTTTTCTTTGTGCTCATTTACGGATTCTTTTAAAATATCATTCCATAATTCAAAGGTATCGTCTTCATTTAATTCTTTTATATCTCCATTTACTACAAGAAGTGGGAAATTGGAGTTATTTAATTGATTTAATCTTTTTTCTGTGTCAACTCTTGCCAAATTATTTATTTTATCATTTTCAGTATTAAACCAATTTACCCAAGCATAATTTGAGTTAGTGTGAGCACTTTCAAATTTTCTGCAATCATCACAATCTGTAGAACTAAACCACTCAACTAGTGTAGTATTTTTTTCAAAAATAATTGATTTTGTTGCTAATGTTTTGGCATTATTTTCTGCAAGAATTAAAGGGGAGAAAATAGAAATTAAAATGATGGAACATAAACTAATTATTGTTATTTTATATTTTTTAATCAAATCAAATCATCCCTTTGAGTACGCAAAATTAATTTTTCATTTTCATCTAATAACAATCTAAGCCCGGTTCCGAGCCATGCGGGCAATAATCTCCTACCATTAATCCAATTTATATCAAGTAGTATAGAACCTGAACGTTCATTATTAAACTCCTCATTTAATTCTTCAAGAGGTATTACATTTTCTTCTAATAATTTAATTAACAACTCTTTATCAATGTTAAATATGTGTTTTCTAGGATATGAAAAATGCCCCTTTAATAATTCTGCCTTGGGCCTAATTGATTGAGAATTCGAATCTTTGAAAGCAACCCTTCCTAGTTGCCTAACCTTTAGTGGATGCCAATGATTTCCAGGTAGTTGAGAACCCGCTCCATCAATTCTCGGTGGTTCGAAAAAGTATTTTCCTAAAGTTTTACTAGCTTCAATAATAGTCCTCCCTCTTTCCCACAATGTCCCTGTAAAACCTTCCCATTCCCCCCATTCTTTTTCCAACACTTCTCTTCGATTAGAAGATATTGGTTGTGGTGAGCCATGATCATTTCTTAGATTTCTCTTTTCAATCGGCCAATTTTCTTTATGATTTAGTCCGTAAGCATTTTCTCCACCTCCAACATGACGAAACATTGCGATAAAAAACCCTCCAGAATTATTTTGACTTGGGCTAATACGAATACAATTTTTCAATTGAGAAATTGATTCTTCAATTGGCTTTTTAAGAAACACATCATCTTCAACAAATGGTTCAAAATCTTCAATCCCTACATTATATTTTAATCCAGGAAAAATTTCTTTAAAATCAATCTTCTCAAGTTTTAACCATTCATATTTTTCTAATAATTTAGTTACAATAATCTCATTCTCAAGAGGATCTATTGAACATGTTGAATATACCATTTTCCCACCAGGTCTTAGTAAGGAAGCACATCTGTTTGATATTTTTAATTGAAGTTTATGTAATGATTTAGAAACACTAGGTTTCCAATTCCACCATAGGCCTTTATTTTTCCGGATAGTTCCGGTACCGCTACAGGGCACATCAACTAAAATGCTGTCAAACCCTGGTCGAGGAACCCTTGGAAAGTTTCGAGCATCATGTTGGGTAATTGCGATAGACCTTAATCCAAGGCGAGAACGATTTGTTACTAACATATTCATTCTACCTTTATTCGGTTCATTTGCAATAATTGCAGCATCATCTTTTGCTAATTCAGCAATTTGTGTGGCTTTTGAACCAGGTGCAGCACAAGAATCTAGGATAATTTCTCCAGGTTTAGGATTAATTAATTCTGCAGGGATCATAGAAACAGCTTCCTGGCGAGTGTGTCTTCCAGAATTATGCATTGATTGTAATAATTTTTTAGTTTCTAAATTTTCGGCTCCACCTTTAATCCACGGCATTTGAAAACCTAATGTTTTTTTACCAACCCATTTAATTCTTTTAGCACCTAATTCATTTAATTTTGAGATAGTCCATTTGTTTTCCAAGTGTATTGGGTTTACTCTAATGGTTTCAGGTAAGGGAATTGTACTATATTCAATCCATTTTTCTAAATCATAATCTAATGTTTCTACTAATCTAGTGATTTCGGAATTTTTTGCAATTTGAATAAATTCAAAATCAGAGTTATTTCCTTGCATAAATTATCCCTATTTGAATTTCCGAGTCAAACTAACTCAAAAAATACTCTCTTTAGGTTTGTTTGAATAACTGGTTCTTCTTGCATTGATTTAATGGAGGTCACAGAAAGTTCATTTGCAAATGTGATTGTAGCATTTTCTTTATTAAGTTGTTTTACATTGTTATTTTCTTCATCGCTTAGAAATTTACTTTTATCAAGGAATTGGAATAATAAAAAATTAAAAATGATTGAATTAATTTTAAGATGGTTACCAGCGATATTATTCTTTATACTTTTTATTCGGTATGCCGCAGCTCATTTTTTACTAAACTCATCACATGTGCATGTAGCTTACCATTTAAATTCTGATTCAAGTGTTTTAATTCGATTACTTTCTCTATTTGTGGGGTATGATGGTGCTTCAATAATGTTGATGTTTGTAATTTTAATGACTCATTTATTATTGATAAAATACATTAAAACAAAAAGTTTGGATATGGTAGATCGTTGGTTTTCATTATTATGGATTATATGTTTAACTGGAATCTTGCCAGAACAAACATTTGAAATGTTAAATGATGCTGAATTTGCTCCTGTAAGTGAGAATTTATTGATGCACTCCGCAAAAAAAGGAATTTTAGCATCATTAATTTTTGGATTAATTCTTGGCTTGGGCCCTCATGCAATGGAATTAAATATCTCTAGAAAGTCTACAAAACCTCTTCTTTTAACATTAGGGGTTTTTGGAATGTCATCTATTTTAGTTGGACCTTTAGATGCTTTAATTCCTTTGGCAAATAACATTTGGAGTGCGGAACTGTTTTCTGAATTAGAAATAATACGTTTGGGCACTATAATTACAATTTTGAGTTTATTTTCGTTTGGTCCAAGCATTGCTTATTATTCAGAAAAAATAGATACTTTGATTCCCGTGGGGAAAAATCGTTCAATGAGTTTAGCAATTAGCATATTGACTGGATTTTGTTGTTTAATTTTCTTCAGCATTGGATTTTTATATCCGGAATGGAGTTTTGTTAGTATTTTTTATGAATTAATAAATGAATTATTTCCAATACTCTTTTTCGCATTAATTTTTAGTTTGTTACCCATAATTGGATTAGATGAACGTGCTAGACCGGAATTACATGGATGGAGGTATGGTCTTTTTGTTGGAATGGCCTTAAGTTGTATTAATTCTGCTTTGATTTCATTAACTTTGTTACATGGGTGGATTTTGGCACTATTCTTTTCTTTAACTTTACCAATAATTATAGAATCTTCAATTATGTTAAATTCAAAAATAAAGTTTGTAAACATTGTTACATCCATATTTTGTTTATTATTTATAATTCTTCTAATGATATTTTCTCCATATCTTAATGTGGTTTTACCAACAATTGGCCTTTGTTGTATTATTTTAATGGAAGTTAATGATATTCAATTGTCTAAAGTAAATCAACTATTGAAAACATAAGATTTGTTTTATTTTCCCCCTTAAACATATAAAGTAAATGTACTGACAAAAACTTGGACGTAGGTCCAACGGATGGGAAAAAGATGGGAAGAGCGTTTCGCGAAGGTCGAAGAAAAGATAGAAAAATAGTTCCAAAAGCACATCCTTTGTTAGCTAAAATGGGCACTCAGGATAAGACAATTGCTGTATTGGCAGAAAGAGCAAAATTTGCTAGATCTGTTGGAAATTATATGATGAATCAATCATTATTATTGACAATGGAAAATGATCAATGGATTTGGCAGAATTTACACATAAGTAAAAATCTTGATGCTTCTTACAGATTAATGTTGCATGAACAGAATTGTGAACCATTTGAAATTTGTATGACTTTAGATTTTCAAACTGCAGTAGCTGCAGCAAATGAATTAGCAATAAAATGTGAACAAGTAGTAGAAATAGAGCCATTAACAGTTTAATTAAAACAAACTACTAATTGCACTCCAAATAAATTGTAATACACCGTGGTTGAGTAAATATACTCCTCCACCAAGTACTAAGCAGGCAACATAAACTTGGGTTTTGCTAATCTTCCAAGCATCTTCAGATTCTTCATCAAAATACCTAATTAGACCTGCGGCTTGTTGAATACCACTCCCTTTTTCTTTCTTACCGGCCATATTCTCAGATTTCTGCGACCTACTCCCCCTATATCAAATAGACGTGTGATTATTCTTCATCATCATTAACTAAATCAATAAAAGGAATATTTTCAATTTCTAATGTTTTTAAATTTTGATTTTGCAATAATTCCTCATTCTGTAAACCTACTAATGGATCTGCCTCAATCAATTTTGCCTCAGCACGATCTAAGGCACGTTTTAATCCAACCGCATTTTGGTCATGTAATGCTTGTTTTGCAATTTCAATATGCTTTTTTACTTCTTTCAAGCTTATTTTTGAATTTTCTTGATTCCATCCTGGCGGAAATAATTTTGCTTCCTTTGAATTTTTTTCTACTATTAGATATCTAGAATTAATTTCTTCAATTTCCTCTTCCATTCCGTTTTTAGCAAAATTTAGTAATTCTAGCCATACATTTCTATGTTGTTCATTGTTATTTTTTGTTGTTTTTTCCCAAAAAAAAGTAAATTTAGGCTCCCAAGGATTTCTTCCAAGTGCAGCAACAAGGTCAAAAATTAATTTTGCTCTTTTAATTAAACTACCTTCCAATCTAACTTTATTTACATAACAACTTGAAAAAAAGCCAAAACCCCAATAGGGAAAACTATCAACATTAATGACTAATTCAGAAGAGATGAGTTCTAAAGACCATCTTTGCTCATCAAACGAAGGTTGATTAGTAAATTGTATACTATCATGGGGGCCACTGATTTTAATTAAAGTGGAAACAACATCGCCAATTAAAACTTTATTTCCTTTTTCAGGATATTCATTTGGACGTAATAGTCCATCAATACATTTCATTTGTGGAGTTCCCTTTTTTACTTGCATCCAAAGTATACTTCTTTCTGGATGTAATCCAATTAGTGTTGATATGTTATCAGACACATTATGTCCATGGAGGAATTAAATAAGATGTTGTTGTTTATTTCTTAACGCCAAATTCATACGTTTGTACTTCACCCGCAGGTCACAGGGGATTAAGTTGGCAGCAAAAAAATCCAAATCAAAAGATAATAAAAAGTCAGCATCGGCTAAGAAAGCAGCAGCTACAAGAAAGGCAAATGCAGCTAAGAAAGCAGCAGCAGAAGCGGCAGCAAAAGCAAAAAAAGCAGCATCGGCTAAGAAAGCAGCAGCTACAAGAAAGGCAAATGCAGCTAAGAAAGCAGCAGCGGCTAAGAAAGCAGCAGCTACAAG
>PBHR01000029.1 GCA_002720275.1 Methanobacteriota archaeon | reverse complement strand
GATTGCTATAGATTTTTTAACCTCTATATCAACATCAGATTCCACAACTGATGAAGGCGGTGTATCTAAGACCATGTTGTCATCCTCCATCTTAATTTATCAATAAGTGAATAACCCCTTATTATTAATACTACCAAAGTTACTAAGAAAAAGCCAAAAATTCTATTATCCAAATTAAGAATTTCAGATTGCTCGCCCATTAAATATCTTGCTGATTCTACAAAATAAGTAAATGGATGAAATTCATTTAATTTGTAATGTATTCCTTGAGTTGAGCTTAATGGATATAATGCAGGTGCTGCGAAAAATAAAATCATTAAAATATAATTTACAACATTAATTAAATCCGGAATTTTCTTAGATAATGGCGCTAAATTCATTCCAACTCCTTCACTTAAAAAACCAATTATTTGAGCTATAATTAAAAATGATGCTGTTCCCAATAAAGAAACTTCATAACCAATAAAAAGAATTATAGCTACTCCAAGAGATTGGAGTAAATTATCAATTATTCTATACCTAATCATCGAGCCTGCTAATACGCGAGTTCTTACTCTTTCAGCTTTCAAGCCGCCTGTAAAATCTTGTATTGAATTCATTCCTGTTTTTAATGAGTTTTGAGTTAAACGAAATAGGGTAATACCAATAAACACTGTTTGTACACTTGTTGATGCTCTTAATACAGTAAATACAAATAAATATACTAATGAAATGACTATTGGGTCTAAAACTATCCAAACTAAACCTAATCTTTTACGGCCTGAAAGATGACGAAATCTCTTTTTTAAAATAAACTTCATCCTATTTTTATCTAATTTGATTTCCTCTGGGCCCAATACTCCTACTTCCATACAAGACTTTGAAGTTATAACCCTCTCCATGTTAACAACCTATTTCTTTTAATGTGATTATAGTAATTTATCACTGCTGATAAAACCTTGGAGAAAATCATCATTAATGACTATTATAGTAAATAAAAAATTAATTTGAGTTTTTCTCACATTTTTTAGGACGACGGAGCATCTATAAAATTTAAAAAAACAAAAGATATTTTTAATTTCATACGACGGATTGATAATCATAATTGTGAAGGCGGGTACATGGATGGTGATTTAGAATTGAGCACTTCTATTGAAACTGGCAATATTTCTGTAGGAATTATTGGTCTTGGATACGTGGGGTTGCCTACTGCAATTGGTTTTTTAGATGCTGGCTTTAATGTATGGGGAGTTGATGTTTCTAAACGTGTTGTTGATACAATTCTTCAAGGAGAAAACCCTACAGGTGATCCTGAAATTAATGATATAATTCCAGATCCTAAAACTGCAAAATGGAACATCACTACAGATACTTCAATTGCTGTTGAAAATTGTGAAATATTAATTGTTACTGTTCCTACTCCTGTTACCTCTGATTTGAAACCAGATTTGAAATATGTAATTGGTGCGGGTGATAATATTTTCAAGGCAATAAAACCTAATTCTGGTAAAATTGTTGTTCTTGAAAGTACTGTTTATCCAGGAGTTACTGCCCAATCATGGCTTCCTTTAATTGAAAAATATGGATTAACAGAAGGAGTTGATGTAAATATAGCATATTGCCCTGAAAGATTTAATCCAGGAGATGAAGCAAATGGGGTTAGAAAAGTTGCAAGAGTCATAGGAAGTTTGAATCCTAAAATTGGAAATTTGTTAGTTAAAATCTATTCTAAATTAACTAGTGGGAGGGTTGATTACGTAGGAAAAATCGAAGTTGCTGAAGCTGCTAAAGTAATAGAAAATGTTCAAAGAGACATAAATATTGCACTTGTAAATGAATTAGCTAGAATATTCCCTGCATTAAATATTGATATTGAAGATGTGCTTAATGCTGCAGCAACAAAATGGAATTTCCATAGATATACTCCGGGAGTTGGTGTTGGAGGCCATTGTATTCCTGTAGACCCATATTATATGATTCAAAGAGCAGAACAAGTAGGTGTTCCTGCAGAATTAATTACTGCTGCAAGAGCAGTAAATAGAACTATGCCAACACATGTATTTTCAGTATTAAAAGACATATTATACAAAAATGATGTGCCCGCAAATAATTCTAATGTATTATTCCTAGGGTGGTCATATAAAGCTGAAGTTGGAGATCATAGAGAAACTCCTGCAGAACATCTAGCATTAGCACTCACAGAATCTGGAATTAAAGTTTCAGTATGGGACCCTCACTTGGAAAATGATGTATATCCTAACAATATTAATGTAATTAATGATATAAATTCGGTAAAAGATTTTGATTTGGTAGTATTAGTAACAGGACATTCTGTCTGTATTAACATTGATTGGGAATTATTATTGGAAAAAATGAGAAAGCCACTTATTTACGATGGAAGAAGAGTCCTTGATTTAAACAAACTCGAAGAATTGGGATGGGATGTTTATGCTGTAGGCAAACCATAATTATTCATAATCAAATAACGTTTTTTTCTTGTGTGCTATCGTAATCTGATTCTCTGAAATTAAATTAAATAATTCAATTTCATTAATTATTGTAACGCCTAATTCTTTAGCTTTTTTTAATTTTGTACCCGCAGAATCACCTGCAATTAAATAATCTAATTTAGAAGATACAGAAGATACGACTTTGCCGCCTACATTTTTTATTGAAAGTGAAATTTCTTTCCGAGGCTTAGAAAGTGACCCAGTAATACAGAATGATTTTCCTTCAAAAATCCCTACTTCAGATTCTTCTTCATCAACAATTTCAATAATTTCGGATAGTTCATTAATTAGTTCTAAACGTTTAATAATCCCATTACGTAAAATCTCTGCTACTTTTTCACCGATACCATCAATATTAGTTAATTCACTATTATCTCCATTTTTTGCCCAATTTAACAAATTATTAATTTTAACAAAATGTTGAGAAACTACTGTTGCTACTTCTGGCCCAATTCTTTCCATGCCTAATGCATGAAGAAATTTTGAAAGGTTGAGTTTACGAGTTTTTTCTAATTCATGAATAACATTATTTGCACTTTTGTCACCCATTCTTTCTAATGAAGAAAGTTGAGAATGAGTTAATTTATACAAATCTGCAATTGTTTCAATAAATTTTGATTCTAATAATGAATCAATTAATTTTTCACCTATACCATCCATTTCCAAAGATCGGCACCAATATGTTAGAGCTCTAGCAGTTCTTGCACTACAATTTAACGAGGTGCATCTTAAAAAAGCACCATCTATTGTTAATTCTCTAGAACAAGAGGGGCAATCGTTAGGAATTTGTATTTCTCTATATACCAATTCACCTTCAAATAATGTACCATCAGCATGATTTCGATTTTGAATGTCCTCATTTTTTGCTGGTCCTAAATTTTCAATGATTTTTGGAATTACGTCTCCTCTACGCGTAATTAACACTTTATCTCCGATTTTAAGTCGTAATCTTTGTAATTCTCCCACGTTGTGTAATGTGACATTTTCAACGGTTACTCCCCCCACCATTTGTGGTGCGATTCTTCCTACAGGTGTTACCACTCCAGTTCTTCCGGTTTGCCAATCCACATCTAAAAGTACACTTTTTGCTTCTTGGGATGGGAATTTCCAGGCTAATGCCCATCTTGGATGATGAGCAGTCATTCCCAATAATTCTCTTTGAGTTAAATTATCTAATTTAAAAACTATACCATCTATTTCATATTCATATTTTGATCTTTTTTCAGACCAAATACGAGTGTGTTTAATCATCTCATTTTCTGGATTTTTAAGATTGAAAACCGTCCAAGGTGCAGGTTCAATTCCTGCATTTTTTAACCACTCTAATAATTCACTATCATTTTCCAATTCGGGTCTAGCATTTGGAAATTTTACATCATAAGCTTGAAAAATCAAGTCTTCAGCTTGCGCTTTACCATCACCATGTTTTTGTCTTAAGGCTCCAGAACATAAATTCCTAGGGTTTGGTGAAATATTCTTATATTTTTTTTCAAAGGTTGAAAGAGGCATTACAACTTCACCCCTCACATGACAATCTATTGGAACATTGAGTCTTTTTGGGATGTTTTCAATTAATTTTGCATTAATTGTCACGTCTTCGCCTCTTTCTCCACTTCCCCTTGTTGCGGCCCTATGTAAATTTCCTGATACATATTCTAAAGATAAAGCTGAACCATCTAATTTAGGTTGTGCTAGATATCTTTCTCCCCCAAAAGTTGTTTGTGTTACGAAATGAATTATATCATCATCATTTGTTCCCTTATCTAATGATCTCATGGGGAATTTATGTTCTACCTTTACGGTTCCTGGAAGAGGCTCTGGGCCTACTTCATGGAGAATTTTATTATTTGGATCTAATGATTTTAATTCGTCCCAAAGTGCATCAAATTCGGAATCAGAAATTTCAGGTGCTGAATGATTATAATATAATTCTCGATGATAACGGATTGCCGCTGAGAGTTTCTCGATTCGTTTCTCTTCGGCCATGTACACCCACCAACTTCATTGGCTTTGAATATCACGAAAAGTGTAACCCTAAGAGCTCTACATCGGGTAAAGGGCAACGTGTCATTATCGCTTGTAATAATATCCGAATATGGATTTCAGCAACCACATGTACAACTGATTGAAACATATGTCCAGCATGAACGTTATTATCATCATCTGACCAGCAACAATGGATATGTGTAAACGCTTTACCATCTTGAGTTCTAGCAATATTTCCTGACAAACTTACCAATTCTGAAGGTGAGGCAAGTTTTCTACGGATGTATACTCCCTCTTCGTTCATGTAACCGTAAAGAGTATCTCTTGTTCGCCCGATTCCGCTCGTTATTGCTGCTGCATCAAAGCCGACTTCATCTGCAAGTTTCTGCAAAGATGTATGAATTTCTTCACCTGGGTCTATTCTAACAAATAGATCATCACCACTTCTAGTCCATTCCATAAAAATGCTAGAAGACAGAGGGTATTTATACTAACTATTCCTCTTCAAGATTACTATTATTAGACCAATTATTATTTTGTGCATTAATGATTAATTCCTTAGCAATTAGTAATTCATGTCTAGATCCGCCCAATGGTAAAGGTGCAAAAATCCACCAACCGTCTCTAAACAAAACTATTCTTTTGTTAATTGAAACTTCGGGGTCTATTTTTTTTATCTTGTCCCAATCAAGTCTTTGACCATCAGCATAAACACTAGTTTTTGTAATTGCATATCTTTTTGGTAAAAGCATTGTAATTACTAATGAAAATAATAATATGTCAAAAATAAGAACTAGCCATAATGGGGTTGCCGATAATGATGCTAAAAGCCAAGGCAATATTGCCATTGCAATTAAAGTCAAAATATTCGGACCATTTCTAAAAAATTCCTGCTCTAATGTACTACTCCAAGCAAATCCACCCATTGGTAAATTTCCTAGTTTAGGTACTGTTTTTTTGTTTTTCATTATATGCAAAATGTCGTAGATAACAATTAAACCAACTGCACTAATTATTAAAATTCCAATTAGTTCCGGTGAAGTGTTTACCAAAATTATACCTCATTTAATCTAAATCTTCTAAATAATGCACCACCAATTACTAACAATAATAATGCCCACACAAAAAATGCACTGTTTCCACTACTTTCATCCGATTCTACTGAGATTTCATTAACATCAATAACTCCATTACCATCTGCATCTTCATCTAAAATTAAATTAGTTTCACAATTTTCAACAATTTCGTCAGGTTCTCCATCAGAATCTGTATCTTTATGTGCACATGAATCAAATGGGAAAGCGTCAATTGTATCTACATAACCATCATTATCATCATCTTCATCTACATTATCTGGTCCACACTTCCTTTGATTCACATCGTCCCACCATAATTCGGAAATACATGTATCAATATCGTCTCCATCAAAATCAGAAGGCGTTATTGTGAAAAATTCTGTTGCTACAGACATTGCGCCGTAATTATCGATCGCACCAAGTGAAATTGAATATTCTCCTTCTGGTAATTCTGATAATGAATAAGCAGAATCTGAAGTCAAATGTGTTTCTTCATTCGTATCTAAATTTATTAAAATCCACATGATTGAAGAAATGCCGTGTTCATCTATTGCTGTATAATTTATTTCGGCAGCAGCGCCTGAGGGAGTTGTGATTGAACCTTCTGAAATTCTATCTAACCCTTCGGGCAGAATTAAACTAATTATAGGAGAGGGGTTAAGTTCTAATTCAAAAATTGGAAGTTCGAAAGAGGGCCCAATCTGAACTGTAGTTGAATAAGGCAACGCCCCATTAAATGTAATCAGTAATGTTGTATTAGAATAATCGTTAAAACCATTAGAATCAAACTTTTTCCAAATTATTGTTTGATTTTTACTACCACTAAATTGAACAGAGGAGATTGTATTTTCTTGTGTTAATTCAAAATTAGCATCAACTGTTGTGCCTTCTAGTGTTGCTAAAAATAAATGAGTATGAATCATATTTAATTCTGCCAAACCTTTCATTGTAACTATATTGTAACTAGTAGATTCTAAAGAAGATAAAGTTTCAAAAGATGAATTAATTATTAATTCATTTACTTCGCCACCTACCATATTAACACAGAGGTCTTCTAGAGAAATTGAAGTAACGTTACTTGAAATTAAAGATATACAAGATTGTCCCGAATTTCCAAGAGCATTAATATTATTTGAAATTAAATTTTCAAACAGAATTAGTTCTGCAGCCCTACTATCAGCAATGTTAATCTCATCAACAATCAAATTATCAAATGATACTGAAGACCTCATTAATTCTACATTTGAAATATCTCCAAATGAAATTTGAACGCCTACACTATCTTCAACAGATAAAGCCACTGAATCAGATTTTAAATCAATATTTGAAAGTATTAAGTCATTCATTTGATCTAAAATTTGTAAGCCAGTTGTGTCTATTTCATCCATTATAATATTACTAATTGATCCATCAACTGCAACGGCCCTAATCCCTGTATCTAATCCATACATAGATAATTGATTGAAATTAATTTGAGTCCCTGTTGCTCTAATTCCAACGTTACATAAAGAGATATTTGAAGAAACTATTTCCAATGAATTATCGAGATGATTTGAAGTTTTTATACAATCATCACCTAACTCTAATGAACTATCTTTCAATGTAACTGAACTTCCATCATCAATCATTATATGGCCATTAATAGAATTATAAAATGTAATATCTACTAATTCTGCAATTGCAGAATCAACTAATTTTAAGCTTTGTACAGCATTCAAAAGATAAGTTCCTTCAAAATTAATTTCTCCTCCCTCAACTAGGAGGCCTGCCCAATCTACTCCGTGCAAACTAGCGCTTCCAACATTTAATTCACCCTTGATTGTTATTCCTTTATTAGTTGAAATCTGTAAATCAACACCATTATCTATTTCCATTAAACCGGAAACTACCAAATCGTCAAAAAGATAGTATGGCGACCACTCTAAATCTAAATTCAAATAATTAGATACTTCATCAGTATTTACTGTTGATGCAATAAATGTCATTTCTGAGTTGTCTGAAACATCCCAATAATTAATTTGAGTAATTTCTAATTGCCCTATTTCCATTGTTACAATCCGATCTAAGTCCTCATCTTCAAAAATACCACTCTCATTGTAAGTTACACTTTTTGCTCTTAAATTTGCGGTACCTGTTAAATCGGTAGTTGCCGAAATTATTTCATTATTTTCTTGAATGCCATCTAATGATATAAAAGCGGAGGAGATTGGTTCTCCTTGATCAACTACACTTACTAATAAATTAGTAAATTGTACTATAGAACCTCCTTGAGAAATTGTTGTTGAACCAATTAATCCTCCCCCAAATAAAGAAAGTTCACAATTGCTACTTGTAATTAGATTTACATCTCCATTCAAAGTAATTCCATGCCAATTCATATTTACTAATTCACAATTTACTTCAATCAATCCTTCTAAAAATAATGATGATGATTCATCGCCTATTTCACTCGAAGATATTGAAAATTCTTCTCCAATAAAATTAGAATCTGTTCCAATTAATATTCCTCCTGATTCAATACTAACATTTAATGCGGTCAAAGAAGATCCTATCAAATTTAGACTCCCTCCATCTTGAATTGAAATATTTGAAAGTAATTCTCCACTAAAACCATCTAATACGATATTTACTCCTGATTCGATAATCCAATCACTACCATCTGAAGGTAATACTGGTAATTCAATTCTTGGATTAACATCACTAGTAGACAAACTTTTCATTCTAGAAATTGATTGTTCGGAATCAATAGCATAAACATCTGTATCTTGACCAACTAAAGGCAAAGTTACAATGCCATTAATGTCACTAATATCATAAAAATTATGGACACTTACTTCTATTCCGTCAAGAGTGTTTGTTCCAGATAAATCAGTGATTTCTATGTTAGTTTCAGTATATTTTTCTGCACCAGCGACTTGAATTAAATTTTCATTAATTTCTGTTGAGCCATAAAATAATTCATCTGCTTCTCCTTGTCCAGCAAAAGTAAATCCTGTTCCTCCCCAATCACGAATGTATGTCTTTGCGGTTGATTCTGTAAACAATAATGAGCTTGTATGAGATGATGCTATCCAGTCTGTAATACTAATTTGACCCGATTTAGAATACAAACCATAATCTCCAAAATTCGTATTTAATGATTCTATTTGTGATTCTGAACAAGCTTGGAAATATCCAATATTTGTATTGTCCATGATTGATAATGAGTCAATTGCTGTTGTGCTGGTTGTTTCACAAGAAAATCCAGTTGAAAAACCCTCAATATTTACGGAAGTTGCTATAATATGAGACCAAATTAACTGTAACCCTATTGATGTTGTATCAGCCCATTGTGCTTCGTGTGTTAAATTTAGATCCCCATTAACACTAAGATCTCCTCCCAAAATTCTCAAAGCAGTTCCATGATTTTCTCCAACTGAAATATTCGTATTAAAGGTATTAATTGAAGAATATTGAGCATCTAAGCCATGAGATTTCCCTTCCCAAGTTCCATTTGAAATTGATAATTCTGAAGATGAGATTTGGCCCACTTTTCCATTAGATAAAAATGCCATACTATTTAGATAGAAATGCCCCCCGCCAGAAAAAGAAAATGATTGACCATATCCATTAATTATCGAATCTCTAATTATTACAGTATCAGATGTGGACGCCTCCATTGCTAAGCCTACAGATTCTGAATCGGAAACCACCATATCACTAATTTCTAACGAATTCACTGAATTTGCTAATAATACTGACTCTATTGAAGTCCCTTCTACATCATTAATTGACAAAGATACACTATTTGAGAAATCAAAAAGTTGTGTGGCAAGATTCGCATCAATCCCTGAATAAGTCATTCCACTTTGATCTCCATAAGCACGTAAAACAAGTCCAGAACTTATAGTATCGATAGTCTCTAAAGAGCCCGAAGCCCCTCCTAAAACTTCTAGCACAACCCCAGTATTGTTCGCTAATAAATCTGTAAATGTTCCAGAATTATTATGTTTTAATAATTGGCCTGAATTATTTGAAGTGAGTCCATTTACTGTAATTGATCCTTCATTAGTAATGCAAGTATTTTGAATTTCTAAACAAGATATGCTATTAATCGTTGAAGTTCCATAATTGATAATTCCTTCCATACTTTCATGAATTATTGAATTTTGAATATCCAATGTAGAACCGGGATTAGTATAAATTGCATTTCTAGAACCATTTAAACTCATACCATTAATTTCTGCAATACCTGTATTTTGAATTTGAATTCCTTCCCAGGTAGATTTTGAACCCAATTCAGACTGTTGTGAAATATTTGAGATAAATTTTACACCATCAATACCTGTACCTTCGATAATTAAACTTCCTTCCACAGAAATTAAAATATCCGCATTGATTTTGACTGTTGTTCCGTCCTCAATAGTTAATTGAGCACCTGATTTGATAATTATATCATTATCAATCTCTTTAGTTCCAGACCATTTTACAGAAGTAGTGATTGTTTCGGCGCTATTGATTCCAATTTCTGTTATTGGAATAACACTTATTACAAAAATTATTACAAGAAATAATGTGACTTTTCGCCCTTGCATAGACACTGTGAAACAGACTAATGAAATGAGTGTTGCCTTTATTTANANATTTTTAGAATGGGCCCGCCCAGATTTGAACTGGGGTCAGACGGCCCCCAGCCGCCTAGTATAGCCAAGCTAACCCACGGGCCCAAATTNAACTNTAATTAGTATCTNTATGTACTAAATGGTGCAACTTCTTCAATAAGTTCTACGTGAGAAACGTACATNCTACGGCAACAATATCTTGTAAGNTTGANNTCNTTNAATGCTTCTTCTACNCTTTTNCCTTCTTCAATAAGTTCTTTGTATTTNTTCCATCTATCTGCAATTACAATTCCACAACTAAAACAACGTACTGGTATTAACATTTTTCNATCACCTATATGATTTTTGTTTCTTCTTTCTAGCACCTTTACCCATTTGATGCTTGGGTTCTTTTCTTCNAGGATCATTAACTAACAAACTTCGATCAAATCTTAANTATTCATCTCTAAGTTCTTCATCAACTCCNTCTTTTCCTCCNTTGAAATGAACAAGTCCTCGTGCTATTGCTGTTCTAATAGCATCTGCCTGACCCATTATTCCTCCGCCATGTACTGACAAATTAACATCTACATTGGATAATTTACCCATTGCGTCTGCAATAATCAAGGGTTCCATCACTTTATTCCTAGCCATTTCTGGTTCATAAATTTCAACAGGTTTACTATCAATTCTTACTCTTCCTTTACCCGTTTTCACAGAGGATCTAGCAATAGCGGTCTTTCTTTTNCCGCTCATGTTTACTACTTTTTTCTTTTTTCTAGCCATTATGCCTCACCTTTCTCTTTTTTCCAACGGTGNCCAGGTGCTCCCATGGCTATACTTATTTCACCNAATCGCATAAANCGTTCTGGTAAATCTTTCTTAATTTCTGAAATATCTCCTAAAACATGGTTATCTGGAAGTTCATCTACAGACAAATGNGAAGGNCAACCAATTTCNCAACGTATTGCTTTTAATGCTGCACGACCACTTGCTTTCTTTTGATATGGTAACATTCCCCTAATNGATCTCTTAAATATTCTATCTGGCATTCTTGGATAAAATGGACCTTTACGTGGATGGTTTAATTCATATCTTGCTTTNAAATCATTAATAATTCNNTCTTTGCCNCCAGAAATTATAGCATTTTCAACATTAATNATAATCNCTTTATCTTTAGTGCCTGATTGNTGAGATTTTAATAATTGNCTAGCAACTTTACTTGCAAGNCGNCCCATCACNATATCNGTGGCATCATAAACATAAGTTNTAGAGGTANTATCCAAGAATAATCACCCCTTTTCCTTCTGGNTTTTCTGTCATTAAATCATTTAATGTAAGGTATTTTCCNCCTGCGGCAATGATTTTGTCCCTCGCTCCTTCACTAGCGCTATAAGCTGCAACAGTTGGACTTCCCTCAACTTCTCCACTTCCCAATAATTTACCAGGAATTAGTACTATTGCCCCTTTTGGAGCATGTCGTGATAAACGACTTAGGTTTGGTTGAGCCCAATTTTTCCGGCTTTTTGAAAGCCTTAATGCAACATCTCGCCATAGTGCAGAACCGGTTTCCCGGGACTTTTCTTTCAACTGGTCAATTAAATCAACCAGATTCGGATTTGTCTTTTTATTTTGCTTATTCATATGACTCCCTCGATGTTCGGGCAGCCTCGCGACCCTCCNCCCCGTTATGAAACCAACGGATTAAATTAGAGGGGGGNAAAGTCAAATTTTACCTCAATATTCATACAGTGAACTAAGGTCAGAGGCTCATGGATTGGAAAGCCACTATTGACGAAGCAATGCAATTAGAAACTGAAGATATCATTGCTGCACACAGAAAATATGAGGAGGGAGTAAATACTGCTCTATCTCAAGCACAAGAACAAATNGAAGACTCACCGGGNGTTGCAAGTGCAATGGAAGCATTATATGGTGCATTAATTGCTTATTCACAAACTGTCGTACTNAGAATGAANGCAGAAGANCCCGANATTGGAGGAGTTGATCATGCATTTAGAATCGGNCAAGCATATGGAGTATCTTGTATTCTCAACCACCTTGTAGATAGATTAACAGANACTACAGGTTCAACACANCTTGCAGCATTAGANGATTTCAGTGATAGTATTCACAATGAAATTCTCATTGGTGCAAACGCCGCTGGATTAACNGTGGAATTATTAGACGCTAAAGGACAAATGGTTGATTAAATCGAAATTTGTTCATTATCATCTTCTGTTTGNCCTTGAATAATCATTGTTCCATCTGCTGATTTGAACATTCCNGCTTTAACTTGCTTTTCATGCATNTCNGAAGTATGTTCAGCAGTACGTTCAATTCTACCCTCTTCTCCAAGAGCAATAGTAATACTATCCGANATCATTTGTAATGTTTGAATNGCCCCNTCTCTATGNGTTGGNCCNATNTCGTGATCTGANTATCTTGCTTCTTCNAANATTGATAAGAACCTATCTAATTGATCTCCAGGNACCATGTAAAANGCNCCACGNACTGCAGATTCAAATTCACGTGTNGTTTCATATACTTTCTTCATAAANCCATATGANCGGAAATGATGNACTAAATCTTTGTANCAATTGAAAATNACTGCAATATATTCATTTGAAGCNCTCAATTGTGCCATNGTNTCTGTTAAAATTCCTCTTAANATTTCTACACGTTTACGATCTTGCATTCTTCTATACAAAATCATNCCNACNAATAATGATGANACNAATAANATCGCTCCNGACAACATTAATTGNGGNGATATNAANCCTTTAGTTTCGAGTGATGTTTGGAATGTAGATAATTCCATNACNTTTGTTACATTAAANCCTGGATTNGCAAAATTCATGGANCCTGGGAAATAAGCAATTANCCTCCATTTTCCATCACANGGTTGNCCTGCACAAGTATCTCCTGTAAAATTCCAATTNAAATCTGCTACTCCCTGCTCATTTGTTAATACNTTAATTGTATCATCNGTAACCCANCCTTCAGAATCTGCNTCCGGATTCGTTGGNTCCCAATATTGTCTAATAAATCGAACTTCCTCNTTTTCTACNGCNACATCNGCNCTATCACGAAGTACNGATACAGANCCNGAAACGGTNTCTCCAACNTTATATCCATTTTCAGCAAACCGTTCCCANTTTTTCCTGATAATTAAATCNACATTACTTCTAACTAAAACTTCNATNTCATCATANGAACCNTTAACNGATGCATCNCGATCCATNTCACAACCACCATTAACATCCCTATCTGGTTCATAAGCNACTCTTATCGTTCTTAATCCTTCAAATTGACCTGCAACTGGTTCAACTCTTACTGCTGGTCGCTCGTCATTTGAATACCAAAACATCTCACNCGTTGAAGGGTCCGTCTCAATAAATGCAACTGGATATGACGTTTTTTCTGGTTCAACATAAATGTTCAAACAATCTCCAATCGGTAATCCATTAGTTTGTTTTAAAATTGCATGGATATGGAAACTTTCGCCAAAGAAAATAACTGGGTATTCTGTTCCATTCGCAGCAACATAATTAGCAACATTAAATTGTTTAGGNCCTATTTCAGTAATCTCCAATGTTGAATTAGAAAANACNTCAAAGGTTGCATTTTGTGTCTTTCCTTGATATCGATATGCATCATTATTTTCTTGNGAATTATATTCTACAGTAACCGTAACTTTTCCNGANTTTACATTCNTAAATTCATCACATTCNATTTCATAATACCCNTTACNNTTCGTTCTTTGNGATGGNCAAAATTCTGGNTCTATTGANTCGCCCAANAAATAAGATACTCTNATCCAACGNTCNGAGAGATTGTTGCCCATNTCATCAGANANTTGGCCTGTAACAACCATTGGTTTTTCTATTGCTTCACCNGTTAANGGNTCTTCACCNCTTGTNTATACAATTTGATCATCGATAGTTAAATCTGTATTTCCAACTAAAGCAAANCCATTTCCTTGATANGGTAAAACTCTNCTATAATGTGTNTGNCCTGATTTTAAAACACANGAATCCCANANACCNACNGCTGAAAGTGTTTCTGTATTTAGTACGTCACAACCTTCATTTGGTAATGCCTCTTCATATCTTAAAATTACATTTACAGGNCCATAACCNTCTGGTAAGAANGTTGTTGAATCTTTCATTAATGTTGTAGGATTTAATGGATANATNTCTGCCTTCAAACAATTAATNCCTTCATTATAACGATCTAANGTNCCATCNTGGAAACCAGTTCTACTACTTGGATCTAAAGGATCTAAAAGCCATCCAATGTCTTTATCCCAAAAACCATCTGGACCTTGNCTTTCAGAAAGNACNTTNGTATTTTCATTAAATGTATGTGTTAATANGTCTTCAAAACAGTATTTTGTNGGTAATGTAATTGTTCCNCCACTAGGTGCNACTGTAGCTACGATTTGTCTATTATAATCGTTATTAAATGAAATTCCTTCAAAGATAACATCNACTAANCCNCCATTNGGAGCNAATGGNCCATTCAAACCNTTATCACTTATATCTGCAATCATTGGTGTTGAATTATCNTCNAATACTTGAGCAGTGAATGACCATGCNTCTCCNGCNGTCAAAATATTNGTTCCTTTTTCATCCGCAAANGTTCTTTCNACATGAATAAANGTCTGNGANACNATCCANAATTTCTCTACTGTACTNGATGGTTTCAACTTAGANTTTCCTTCTGGNGAATAAGCTAANCTTAACTCNTATTCACCTAATTCCATATCAGNNTCNACAAGAATNGGNAGGCTTAATCTTCCGTAATCGTCTGTATAATTNGTNCCTTGNCCTCCNGCTTGCCAAGACCATACNATTGGNGCTTGTTTTACTGGAACNCCTGCATTNTCAATTAATTCNGCNATNACTGTTGTAGTAGTATTTCTATACAATCTTGGAATNGTNTTTAANTTGAAATCNGTAGTTCCAATNACTGANACNTTTTGNTANGCNCCTGTTGGTGCTAANGCATTTAAATCACCNGAAAAATAATATTCNGGTGCTGAAAAATCNGCCCTAATNCCATACATTCCTGCTTGGAANCTAGATTCNAAATCAAATGTATAATTGAANACNGCTTCNCCATCNACATCAAAAGGAAGATTNTTCCAAAANGTTTCACCNGATGANCCAAATGCTAANTTNCGNTCAAGATCAACTTGAAGAACTATGTTNTCATTATACCATGGNACTTTNGTTCTATTTTCTACTGANCCAACAACTCTNACTTGATCACCAGTNAGAACTTCTGGAATTATNTCACAACGATATCCNGTNTCNGGATTTGATGCCTCAATNGGTCCACANGGNGGTAANTCATTNAAGGCNCCATTAGACATTTTAACAAACCAATGTGTNGAATTNGTTTCTACAAANGGTATCAATGCCTTNGCCCTAGAATTATTTTGNGGNCCNTANAATGANGTTGGNTCTCCATCCCATAACAATGGNTATGGTTTGTAAGCNCTTGCNTCATTNAATGATACCCCTGCNTTGTTAAGTGCTTCTTCNTGGAATAATGTACTCCAAGCACCAAATGTTCCATCNCCATTACTAATTGANGAATTCCACCAATACAATGGTACTGTTCCNTCTACAATCATNTGTGCATCTATAAACATNCTTTGAACNGATTTCATATCAAATGCTGGTGTTTCTGAAGGTTCNACATAAGGGAATACTGGATCTAATGGNCCNGCTAAANTNGGNTCCATATATCCCTTGACTGTNAATAATCCNGGNGGTAAAGAAACATTNGTNTAATTATANCTNCCTTGTACTTGATGTTCTTTCAAAACNTCNTTCCAAATAATTAATTCATANCCTCCAGTTAATTGGCCNANTCCATTGTCTAATGAAGAATTCCAACGTACTTGTTCCCAAGTTCCATTTGCTCCATTCTCTTGAACAAAACTCATTGATGCCCAACCGTTAGAATCNGCTCTATATCCNCTNCCAAANCCATCNTATNCAGTNGGNTTTGTTANATTTCCAAACGGNCCNTAATTTTGTTGTTGTCTAACAACACCACTAATTTCAAANGTNACNGGNGCATAAGGAATNCNTTTNTCAAAAATTCCCCTATCCCAATCTGCAGTATAGTGTGTNTTGAAATCTATCCATAATGGTTGTTCATCNGAACGTACATAATCCCAAGCAGTATAATCAAATGTNGTATTTGCTCTGACNCCAACAAAATAATCNGGAGANACATCACCATTAAATGTGAACATNTCNGTAACTTCNGCAAAAATNCGATATGTNGTATTNTCNCCAACNTGTAAATCNTCNGGATACAAAAATTGNCCTACNGTAAATTCACCATTNGCGTTNGTTAANACATCNACNGTTTCAANNGCTAANGTTCCATTATCTGCCCATTCAATATGCACTTGAACAGGNATATTTGGAGCNGGTTCTGTNTGTGANGCNCCTTCTGGAAGCCAAGANACTTCNCCAGTAAATACNGCAGGCATAAAATGNTCTANCCATAATGTNTCGGGNGTGTTAAGTGTTACAAATGTNGGAATTTTNTCATCTGCATCNGGAATACAATCATTNTCNTNATCCCAATCNCTACTTATCTCATTNGCTCCNCAATTTGCTCCTGATGCTAAATGNCCTTGTTCNANNTAATCAAAATCTGTATCTTCACGGCCATCATTNTCATCATCATTATCTAATGCATCTGGCCCAGTGCCNGGNACATTNGGNTTGTANAGTGCTTCNCCTGAACCNTAATCGTCATGATCCCAAGGGTTTGTNGAATTTGAGCCAAATCTAGANGGCCAAAGCATTATTTCNTCTTCATCTTTCATTCCNTCNGCATCATCNTCTAAATCNATNTCATCTCTTAANCCATCATTNTCATGATCCCATAAAATTACATGTATAGAAGTTGTAGGCTGAATTAAATTATCTGTTGGTTTGTAACCATTTGCTTCTTCCCANGCATTTGTACGGCCNTCTCCATCCCAATCGNCATCAGCCCAATTAGGAATGCCNTTNTTATCATGGTCCCAAGGAGATGNTTCTTCTCCCCAAAAACAACCNGGTANNGCTTCTTGGTCTACATCTAACCNACCATCATTATCATCATCNGGNTCCTCNGTATCTGGNACNCCATCATTATCATTGTCTACATCATAATATNTTGGTGATAAATATCCTTGAGACATNCTTCCNCNATCTAATACTGGATTNAAATANCCNTCTTCATCAACATCNGCATCATTTCCATCATCATCATTATCNACACAGTTACCTCCCAGNAACATATTAAATTCANTTGTTCCNGTATCATCATCAAGATCAAANTCTGTATCTACTTCAAAAAAGTCCCAAAGNCCATCATTATCATCATCAACATCATTCCAATCATAAACTGCATCNTAATCATCATCTAAATCAACAGTGTCATTATATCCATCGCCATCNTTATCTTGNGATTCTTCNTCACNAACTAATAAGGTGTTTAATGCAACTTCATCTGGTAATGAATTGCCNTTAACATCNGAATTCCAAGTCCANACNNNCAAAGTNANACCTACAAATGCTAAGAATAAACCTCTATCATTTTNNANATCNGTNTAATTAAATGCCGCTACTGTTTGACCNTTAAATGGAATATGNTAACATCCTGANTTTTCNTCTGGNGTGCATTGCCAATCNCCATTTGANTTNACTCCNTCATANGCTCCTTGATCCCAAACNGGNTCNGGTCTAGTAGAATANGGTATTGAAAATTGTGCTTGAACATTATTTAATGGCATATGNTATACTATTGCATAAGAATAACCACAAAAGAATCCTGCAACACCTANNCTATCTGTTCCNCCGGTCCATCCNCAATCAGACATTGTGAANGTNCCNCCCATNTTGGGATCATTAANATCAAGTCTGCCATCATTNCCTTCNTCTTGATCAAACCAATCAGGCAANCCATCAGAATCNTGATCTGTATCTAATCCATTAAGNAGGGAGTCNCCATCTGCATCTACNTCCCATTCATTATTTCCATTNTAAGAACTCCATCNGGATAAAATAAACCAATAATATTCTGGNATTTTACCATCATTATAATTCAANACNGTAGGTTCTTGAGATTCAAAGGGATTNAANCCAAAAGTCATATTCCAAAAATCATTATATGAATTNACATANCTATCNGAATCTGCNGTNCCTGTTAAATCACCNCCATTTCCAACTGGNTAATATGGTGAATCNAAATTATCNGTNTCATCTACATCTACAACNCCNCAATTTCCATCATCCGGNTCATAAAAATCAGTAATCCCNTCATTATCATCATCCCAATCNATACTATTAGCTAAACCATCACCATCAATATCACTATCTACACTATTTGGGCCATCATCTCTATATGTTGCTGGATCTAAATTNTTTATATCCGCATCATTATCAAGATCNCAATCNGGNTCTATATCGATATAATCNGGTATTCCNTCATTATCNTCGTCNGGATCATCCCAATTTAAAATTCCATCATTATCCCAATCATTATTTCCAGCATAAGATAATCTCATTGTCAAACATTCTGGNGAGATNGGTAAANNNCCATCANATGCAGGNTTTANNACCATTTGAACNGCATTATGAACTCCNAAAGTNGGNCANTTCCAATCATTTTGAACATCTGAAGTTGTTACCATCATAAATGAGTCGAANTCGTTTTCTATACTATCATCATCTAAATCATATGGCATTTGTTGGCCTGAAACATGATTAGGATTATCTGGATTACTNAANCCATCTCCATCTGTATCTGGAGCNCCCCCCATTNCAGGATCTATCCAATCCCANATTGAATTATAATTCTGATCAAAGGGCCTCATTACATCATTATCTAAATCGTTATCATAATCCATTTCACAATCCATTCCTGGGATGTTATCTGTATCNTCTCCTGGTGTTTGATAAGGACTTGAATCTGTCAAATCGTAATCATTTAATCCNTCCCCATTATAATCAACATTGATACATACATCTGGTATACCATCATTATCGTCGTCTGGATCCCACATATCCAATANCCCATCATTATCGTCATCTGTATCTGCACTATTTGGTGANCCATCTGCATCAGTATCTGGATCTAGGAAATTTGGNATACCATCACCATCTAAATCCCCATCTTCAATATATGTAAATGTAGAATTTCCCGCATTTAATAAAGAATTACGTTGAATAAAATCAACTCCACCGCTGTAGATTGTATACTCTGTTCCGATCAATGTTGCAACATCAAAAGGACTGTTTGTAATNTCTGTAGTNTTTGATGCATCATAAGGATGCCAGTCATTNATATCTAAAACTAAATCATTATCNTCATCTGGATCAAAATAATCTTGTATGCCATCCCCATCAAAATCNCATGGCCATTTAAATTGGTCAATTCTTCCATCGTTATCNTCGTCNTCATCAAAACTCTCCGANCCAGCACCATCTGAATCTTCATCAGCTACTCCATCATTATCATGATCAAATGGGTTCTGATCTGCTAAATATCCNGGCCCTAATGCTTGATTAGTCCAAGGATGTATTATGTTAGCATCAAGAATCCTATCAGTGGAAACATTCCGAGGATCATATCCTTGGGATTCTAATGTTTCATAATCAATAGGGCCTTCCAAAATACCATCGTTATCGTCATCCCAATCAAATTCGTCTAAAATNCCATCATTATCATGATCATAAGGATCTGTTCCATAACAACCNTCAAACCTTTCCAATAAATCATAAATNCCATCATTATCATCATCAAGATCGTTTAAATCTGAAATACCNTCGTTATCATGATCNTTNGGGGTTGGTTCTTCAAGCATAACNCCGAAACCAGGAGCATTCANAGAAAGTAANGATAAATCGTGCACCTTACCATACAAGACTCCTAAATCACCATATCCAGGGTCTAGTAATGCTGGATGTTGTTCAAACTGNCCAAATACACTTCCCTGAATTGCATCAGACATCCCATATTGCGGTTCTTCTGATATCTGAGTTAAGGGTGTTCTATCGTTGATTTCAATAACACTAGTATTTTTTGATTTAAATAAATCTGTTTCGACTAANGTAGTTCCAAATGTTGCAAAAATACTACCAAAAAATAATATCACAATTGCTAATGCCCAAAAACGTTTTTTATTCAACTCTATGGTTTCTAATTCCTTATTATATATACCCATAATAGAATCCCCAAATTAATTCCATCNTTGTTTTATATTTGAATGCAATGGAAGATATATCTAAATNAGTATCATAAATTTAAATNAATATCAATAAAAAAATTATGCGGTTCTCTGGGGGCNAACCCCCAGAGATACCCGTTTNAATTTGTGATNCTTTCAAACTTAAGCTTCGAGAATATCTTCTATTCCGTCGCCATCATCGTCATCATCGAGATAATTGTCAATTCCNTCATTATCTGAATCAAATTGGCCTGTTAATGAATTTCCATCATTAATTTCCCACCAATCATCAAGACCATCGTTGTCATCNTCATTATCTGTTTTATCCCAAATNCCATCATTATCATGATCATATCTGTAATTGCTAAAAGCCCCGCCAAGTTCATCTACNTCCAAGATGTTATCATTATCNTCATCNGGATCNACACCATCATTAAGNCCNTCATTATCATGNTCTCTNCTGTAATCTTCTCCATTTGGACCTATGTCTTGGTGGTCATCNATTCCATCATTNTCTATNTCTAAATCAAAAGCATCGTTTATTCCATCATTATCATGNTCNTAAATNTCNGTGTNAGAATCGCCGTCTTGNGTTTCTAATTCATCATCNACGCCGTCTCCATCATCATCATTATCTTCATTATCTTCNATTCCNTCNTTATCATGATCATTTGGATTTTCATCACTNGAATCTGGAATNCCNTCATTATCNTCATCATTATCTAATTCATCAGGNATTCCNTCNCCATCATTGTCATTNTCTGCTTGATTGTCAATTTGTTGGCCTTGTTGCTGGTCNGATTGTTGNCCTTGTTGTTGNTGTTGACCGTTTTGGGTTTGACCTTCTTGCTGACCTTCTTGACCATTTTGGTTTTGACCNTTTTGGTTTTGACCTTCTTGNTGNCCTTGTTGAGCTCCTTGTTCTCCGCCTTCTTGTTGTTGGCCTTGTCCATTNTCTTGTTGCTCTCCTTGTTGNCCTTGTTGGCCTTCNCCTTGTTGACCTTGTTGGCCTTGACCTTGTTGACCTTGTTGACCTTCTTGACCTGATTGTTGNCCTTGNCCTTGATCTTGACCTTGTTGACCTTGACCTTGTTGGCCTTNACCTTGGCCTTCACCTTGGCCTTCNCCTTGNCCTTGTTGACCTTCNCCTTGGCCTTCNCCTTNGCCTTNNCCTTGGCCTTCACCTTGNCCTTNNCCTTGGCCTTGTCCTTGACCTTGTCCTTGACCTTGTCCTTGGCCTTGTCCTTGTCCTTG
>PBHR01000028.1 GCA_002720275.1 Methanobacteriota archaeon | reverse complement strand
TTGATTTGATTGCTTTAACTTTTCAATTAGATGAAGAATTATTTACTGATGATTATCGTATTCAAAATACGCTTACTAAGGCAGGGAAAACTTGGAGTAGTGTTATTCAAAAAGGAATTACTGGTGTTTGGGTTTGGTTACAAATCTGTACGGGTTGTGGTATTTCAAAACCTTTAGATCCAAATAAAAAAGAATCAATTTGCAGTCACTGCGGTTCGCCTTTAAAATTGAAAAAGAAAAAGAGATAGTAATCTTATTCCTTTTCTTCCAATTCTTCTTTGATGGTTTCAGTATCCATTCCAGTTGGATCAATTCCTGCTTCTCTAGCATCTTCAGCTAATTTTTGTTCTGGAGTTCTTCCTCCAGCATCTAAATCTGTAAATGTTTTCTTCTTCTCAGGGATGCTAACAACATCGTTCAAACCTTCTTGAAACTCACCTT
The DNA here is from genome assembly GCA_002720275.1 of Methanobacteriota archaeon. GTDB lineage: Archaea > Thermoplasmatota > Poseidoniia > Poseidoniales > Poseidoniaceae > MGIIa-I. The sequence goes on along the minus strand of PBHR01000028.1, from coordinate 29,738 downwards.
TTGCTTGACCCATAGAGCGTGCCAATTTTGGTAATCTTTCAGCACCAAATAATAGAAAAAAGAGAATTAAAATTACTGCTATTTCAGGAGGACCTATTGCCATATGAGTGTTGCGTAACAGTTCAAGTTCAAATGTATTCTCTAAATAATTTGTAAATATTGAGCATTTTTACATTAGCCCCCAGAAACCGGAGTCAGGAATACAACTTCATCTCCATCTTGAAGAATTTCTTTGAAATCAGATATTTTTTTATTTATTGCACATCTTAATCCTTTTTCTTTCCATTCTAATAATCCTATTTTGTGAAGTAATTTTTCTGGGGTATTTCCTTCTTGAATTTCGTGTATTGATTCAGAGCTTCCATAAGCTTCTGCTAGGGGTCCAAATAGCAATACTTTGACTTGGGCCATGACATTCGTAAAGAGTTAGATTATATTTGTATACTCAATCGATACAACATGGTCCGAGTACTTGAGGCTAAAGGGATTTGGAAAGTGTATGAAACAGCGGCCACTCGTGTCGAGGCATTAAGGGATGTATCTGTAAAAATAAATCAGGGAGAAATGGTTGCTGTAATGGGCCCATCGGGATGTGGAAAAACAACTTTGTTGAATTGCCTTTCTGGATTAGATGAAGTTAGTGTTGGTGAAGTATTTGTTGAAGGAGTATCTATTTTCGAAGGTGATGACACTCTTAGAACAAAAGTTAGAAGGGAACAATTGGGATTTATTTTCCAATCTTTTAATTTAATTCCAGTGCTTTCCGCTTTGGAAAATGTAGAGATGCCCCTTCAATTAAATAGTGCCGAACCTAATTCAAAAGCAATAAGGAAAAAGGCATTAAATGCCTTAGAAAAAGTAGGATTGAAGGATTGGGCTTCTCATAGGCCTGCCGAATTATCTGGGGGTCAACAACAAAGAGTTACAATTGCAAGAGCATATGTGCACGAACCTGGACTTTTATTGGCGGATGAACCTACTGGAAATCTTGATACAGAAACAGGTACAAAAATTTTAGATTTATTAGTGGAATTAAATAAGGAATTAAACATTACAATGTTGATTGTGACACATGACAAAGAGGTATCAAAAAGATGTTCAAGAATACTAGAAATGCGTGATGGAAGAATTCACAAAGATACACAAAATATACTTGAAGAAGAATAAGGTAATATCATGGATTTAATTGTGATTGTAATAACTTGCCTTCTAGGTTTAGGATTTTTTTGTTCAAATGCCTTAATTCAATTTTATAGCCAGCCAGGTTTAAGAAATTTAAATTACAAGAGTCATTTACTTTTGATGATAGTACCTATTTTTTTAACGATTATTACAATGATTATTTCTGATTATTTATATTTAGATTTAATGACTTCTATAATTTTAAGTGTTGTTATTGGAATTTGCAGTCATATGAGTTTAATGATTTATTTTTCAGCAAAACATCGTTTGTTGTGGACTTTGGGAATTAGGAACCTGTTGAGAAATAAAAGAAATACGGCATTAATGATGACTGGTTTACTAATTGGTTCGGCAATAATAACTTCAAGTTTAGTTGTTGGTGATAGTTTAGACGCGACCATAAAAGAAGAAGCATACATTATTCTGGGAGAAACAGATATTCGAATTAGAGGGATTGAAAATGGATTTTCTCAGGCTTCTGGATTAGCTAAAGAAATAGATCAAGACTTAGCAAATACGTTCCATTTAGAGTTGTTGAATAGTTCAACAGTTTCTGAAAATATGGATGGATTTTATTATGGTAGATATGTCGACATTTCATTGTCTAATCCAAATTCAGGTTTGGTTGAACCAAGTGCTACTTGGTGGGCTGCAGATTCATTTAATCATACAAATGGTCCTTGGGAACCTTTGGGTGGTGAGGGCGGAGTAAATTATGTTGATATGGAAGAAAATGAGGATTTGTCTGGTAAAAATACATTTGTTGCAAATAGAATTTTAGCTGATGAACTTGGAGTTGATGAGGGAGATGAAATTTCTTTAAGCTATACAAAATATAATCCATCAACAGGTGTTGGGACACTTGAAACAATTTTGATAACCATATGGAAAATTGTTGAAATGGAAGGATCTTCTACAGTTAGAGGTTCAACATCTCCAGTTTTGTTTTCTACTTTAGATACAGCACAAGAAATTCAAAATAAGAAAAATAAGGTTAATTTTATTGATATTTCAGCGAAAGGTGGCCCGAAAGATAGTTTGAACTCTGTAGATGAAATATATTCTAAAGTTAAAAAAATATTTAATAATGTGATTAAAGCTGAAGATGTTGGTTTTTTACTTCAAACAGACTTTGAAAAAAAGGCAATGAGTATCTCTTTACAATCTGGTGATGCTAGATTATCAGTTGAAATGATTGAAGAGATAGAAGAAATTGTTGAAAATACTGTTTCTAATTCTAGTGTATACAAAACACTACAAGCACAATTATTTCAAGTCAGGTATCGTGCTGATGATATTGTTGGAATTTTAGGTTCAGATGTGGATTCCTTATACGTTAATCAAGAATTGGAGTGGTACTCTTCATCTTTGGGAGTATCAATTTATAATTCATCAGATAGGAAATGGACACAATTTACGTTTCCTGAAAATATGACTTTCAATGATTTTGAACCCTATAATTCTACAAGTTCATTTATTGCACATTCTAATGGGATTACAAAGATGAATGTTAATGGAAGTTCAGAATTTTTGGGTTTGTTAGATAGTGATGATGGTACAAGCGAAGTTCAATCAATCGAATTATTGGAATCTGAAAGATTGTTGGCGGCTAGATTGACTAATGAAAATACAATAATTGAACTTTTGATACAACAAGATAATTGGACTAAATTTACTTTAAATCGTGGAGAATGGGATGATGAATTATTTAGAATAGAGATGGTTTCAGATGAAGAGGATGTTTTAATCAGAGCATTTGATTTGTTTGGTTCAAAAATCTGTAGACTCTCTAAACAAGATTTAATTCAATTAAATGAACAAATGATACAATGTGAGTGGGGAGAGTTATATGTCGGGCAAAATAGTTTAATTGAGATTGGCGGAGTGATGTGGGATTTAAAATCTACAAATACTGAAGAACTGATTTTAATGTCAAATAATTCAAATATTAATTTAAGTGATTTAGGACTTCCGTCTGGGAAGATTATTGCTGCAGGTTGTGATGGTGTTTGGATTGAAAATGAACAGATACTATACGTGTGGAATTCAACTATGTTTCAACCTTCTAATCTTCTTGTTCCAACCAATGCAATTGACAAACCATCTTTTATTGATAAAGCATGTATCAAGATGAATCATTCAGTCCTATTAGGCAATGAAGGAGTAATTACAACATTTAGGACTCCTGAGGGTTTGGTAGAAAATGCAAGAATACCTTTGATTAGAACTATTGATGATATGAATTTAATTCCTTTAGTCGGAATGGCTGTGGAGGGCCAATCTAATTTTATTTACAGTCCACCGAAGGAAGGGACTTTTGATTTCCCAAGTTGGTCTAATGAAATGTTAATTGTTGATGAAAATGAAAACGTATCATTTTTAGGAGTAATTCCTTATTTATTTGGTACAAGTGAGGGCTTGAAATTATCATATGCAGGAGATGTTGGAGATTTACCTAAACTCTTTGATCAACCAGGAACTGATGAACTATTTTTTGTATCATTGAATATGACAGATGCAGAAGAAATAGCAGGCTCAACATCTGGAGAAAGAACGTCAGTAGTAATTACCGGGTTTGATTTGGGCAATGAATCGAAATTTTCCCAATTAGAGCTTGAATTTATTAATTGGATGGATGATGAAGCAAAAGCAGCTTTGTATGATGTTTCAATTAGAGATATTAAAACCTCAATAATTGAATCATCAGAATCTGCTTCAGAAAACGTGGCAGGTTTCTTTTTAGTGTTTGGATCATTTACTGTTGTTGCTGGTATACTTTTAGTCATCAATATTTTTGTTATGTTGGCTGAAGAACGTAAAAGTTCGATGGGCATGTTACGTGCTCTTGGCATGCAACGCCCTGAGATGAGGGCCATGTTTGTGTTTGAAGGGTCTTTATTATCTATTATTTCTAGTGCAATAGGATCATTAGTGGGTATTTTTGTAGCATTTTTGATTTCTTTAGGGTTTAAAATTACTTTTTCTTCATTAAATAGTGATTTTGTATTTTATTGGTCATATTCGAGCCTTATTGCAGGTTTTGCTATTGGTTTTATTATTACCTGGGTTACATTATGGATGACTTCGTGGAGAAACTCAAGATTAAATGTTGTAGCAGCATTAAGGGATTTGCCCACTAATAACAATTCTACTTTTTCTTGGTTGTGGATTTTAGTTAGTCTAGGTTTATTCTCTGGCTCAATTTTCTTTGGAATTTTATTATTCATTCTAGATTCTGAAAGTGAGATGTTACATGCAAGTTGGATGATGGTGGGTTATCTAACAATTTTAGGCTCGATGCCACTTCTAGGAATCTTACTTCATTATTTTGTTAAACCTAGATTTAAAATACTTAATTTTACTTTTTCAAGGAATTCAATTTTACCAAAATTATTGATGACAATTTGTGCGGTTTCCTTACTTTTATGGACGAGTATTCCTGAAAGTATTGATACAGTTAGGGGAAGTTATGAAGAAACTAGATATTCATTCATACCTTTAGGGATTTTTAGTGTTGCAGCGGGTGTGTTAATATTGACAAGTATAGCACCAACGGTTGCTAGAATTATTGGTCGTTCTGGAATTTTAGTCAAAAAGTTTGGTCCTGTTATTTCAACTGCATTGGCATATCCCTTATCTAAACCTTTACGAAGCTCTTTGGTAGTGGGAATGTTTTCATTGACAATTTTTTCTGTAGTTGTATTAGCAGGTTTTTCAGCACAATTTGAGACCTATTCTAATTCCTTTGTAGATGATGCGCAGGGAGAATTTGAATTATTGGGTACAGGTAGTTTAGAAAGACCTTTAGAGATAGAATCTAATGTTGAAAATTGGCCTTGGCCAGAAAATTATTCACACAATGATTTTGATGCAATTTCTTTATTGCATTTTAATTATGTAAGAATCAGTGATCAGGTAGATGAACAATCATCATATAAGGAATTAAAAAATAATGCAAGTAGGTATTACATTAGAGGAATTGATGAAAATTTTGCTAATCATGGAGGCCTTCCATTGATTGCCTGGGATGAATCACTTGCAAAATCAGAGAAAGAAATCTGGCAATTAGTTTCTGAAAATGAGATTTTTGTTATTGTCGATTCAGCATTTGCAATGACATATAATATAGATGGAAATGAAAATGGGATACAATTAGGAGATGTATTGGTTCTACATAATTATAATAACATGGCAATAGAAAAAGAAGTAATTGTAGTTGGTGTTTTGAAAGAAGGGTCTTTATTGTCTTTAGGTGGAATTTTCGCTCAAGATGATTTGGCAATACAATATTTTGGAGCGGAGCCAACAAGAATTATGTTTAGTATTCCAGATGATAAAACAATAGATGAAATGAAGGACTTATCAAAAGAATTAGAGACAAGTTTTGTAGATTATGGTATGCAAGTTTATGTTATCGAAGAAGAAGTAATTGAGATCCAATCATTAATATTTGCAATTTTTTCAATTTTCAAAGCTTTTCTTGCTTTAGGTTTAATTGTGGGAATTGCTGGTTTGGGAGTAGTTACTATGCGTTCAGTTAGTGAAAGACAACATCAAACAGGAGTTCTTAGAGCACTAGGGTTTGAAAAAAGGATGATCTTATTTGGATATTTATTGGAATTGACCTGGATAAGTCTACTTGGAATGATAAACGGAGTTTTGATTGCAATTTTATTCCATTATCAATTATATCGTGTGTTTTGGTCAGAACAGGGTGCGATATTTACTATGCCTTGGGCTGAAATTGGCCTATTTGTATTTGGAGCCTTCTTATTAGTATTGCTATTTACCGCATTACCAATTAGAAAAGCCTCCCAAATTCATCCAGCAGAAGCATTAAGGCAAATTGTCTAATTTTATTTTATTTTCAGTTTTAAAATCTGATATATGAAGCCCAAGCAATTAAATTCCTTGATGGACTCGACTATGTCTACAGAGGTAGTTCAAGTGAGATTAATGCCCCCCTTGATGATATTAACAATGTTGTTGTTGTGTCCGTTATTAGCAACGGTCCCAACTCCAGAATTGAATGAAAAAATGGATCCTATGATGGTGGAAACTACGGAGTATGAAGTAGCTTTTTTGACAATTTTAGATCCGCCTGAAAACCACACTTATAGGTCAGGAGAACCTGTTGGTTTGAGGATTTTGGTAGCTAATTTAGGTACTCAAGAAATTACAGATTTACAAATTGAAGTAGGATTATGGAAATCTGAAGTTGTTGAAGGGCAAAGTCTTGAAGATTCATGGGAATTACAAAAAACATGGAATGAAATTGCAGTTTGTGAAGATTGTTTTGAAACAGAGATAGCTTCTGCATCTTTGCTTGGCGGGTCAGGTTATGATTTATTCAACGTACAGTGGTTAGCTCAGTCTGGGCACTACCGTTTCATTGTAAATATAGTAAGTTCTCAAGATACAGATCCTACAAATAATCAATATTCAGTGGATTTTGGTGTTTATCAGGCGTTTGATATTGCAACAAGGGCATATTGGGAGACAAACGGTGAAGACACACTTGATTTATCTGAAAACACTGTAATGACAACTTGCCCAGGAGTTGGAATGTGTTATGATTTCAATTTGAATATATCTTATGGTATGTTAGATCCTTTTGAACTTCCCGAATTTGAAATCAGAGACATTGAAGTAGAAATATCCGTAACTAATGCTGGATTGACTGATGCTTATTTGGTTGATAGGGATGGAACTCAAAATCACTTTTATGATGATTCTAATGGAGAAGATATGTCTAATTACACTATTGATACAATCGGTAAAGAGTTCAAGGTAGTAGTCGGTTATATTCCTGACCCCACAAATGATGGTGATTATTTTGAAGAATCTAGTCAAAGGCATGTAGCAGAACTTGGGACATCTCAAGATTATGTTGGAAGGGTTCAGATAGACGGAACAGATGATGCGTTTCAAGTTAGAGCTAAAGTAGTAGGATTTAAGTTGTGGCAAAATGTTACAATTTCTTATGATTGTGTGTTAAACAATCAAGAAAGGGGTTTACCAGAGTGGCTTCCTTGTGAAGAAGAAATGGATAAAGATTCAGATGCACTCTCTGATGTAGACATTATTAAAGCACATGATGAAACATTTGAAGATTTGAATTTTGCAGCAATGACTTTTGAAAGTAGACTTTCATCATCCCCGCTTCCTGAGAAATTATCGCAAGGAGCTAATGATATTAGTTTTGAGATTCAAAATGCCGGTTTAGATTCTGCAAATAACACTTATGAATACGCAGTTGATGTCTTAATTGATACTCCTACAGATAGGGTAGACTATTATACCGATGTTAATTATTTAGATCCAGAAACTAGTCCAATTGCTTACAGATGCAGTGTTCAACGTGAAAATCATACACTTGTAGGCGGTTCTGCACCAGTTGAAGATACTCTTTGTTTCACTTATCATTTTATGGCAGAGGGAGTTTACAATATTACGGCCCATGCTAGAATAGTAAATACTGGTGAGTATGTTGATGAAATCTCAATGAATAATGTTCAGACATTTTCAGTTGAGGTTGTTAATAATGCTCCTTTTGTTGTTTTAGATATGGAGGCTGTTGAACCATTAACTCTTCAAGATGAATTTTTATTGAAATTATCAGGATTGGATTTTGATGCGGCTCCCGGAGATGATAGAAATTTCCGTTATGATTTACAATTGGTAAATGAAGAAGATGGTACAATATCTTCTTTAGGCTGTATTAATGAATTACAAATGGGAACTACAAAATATTGCGAAGGAAGAATTTCTACACAGTGGTTACGTTCTTCGCATGTTCGAGGAGTTGTTACTGATGTCTATGGTGCAGAAGCATATGTAGACATCCCAATATTGGTTTGGGCAAAGGGTATTTACGAAGATAGTTCAGGAGATTTTTCTTACCAAGTTTCTTACCGTGCAGATCAGAAGATAGATATGGAAGTCTCTAACGATGCAAATGGAGATGGTTCTGTAAATTCTGGAGATAAACAAACAGATGTTACATTAGGAAGTTTACCTGGAACTTATGATTCTGTAGGTGTATGGAGATTAACTCAAGATTCAACAACGCCTGATTTAATTGGAAGCCAAAATCTAGAATTAACCTTCCCTCTTTCAAATGATGCAATTGATGATGATGCTAATGGAACATTATGGTATTATGATGAAGATGTATCTGCTTGGGTTAATTATGAAACAAGAGTTATGAGTTTTGATGGGTTCACTAAACAACAAACAATTGTTTGGGAACAAGAAGGTGGCGATTTATTGTCTTCAGGTCTTTATGCAGTGTTTATTGCCCAACAAGGTTCACCGCCTTCAGTAGGATTAACAGATTTAAGCGTTCAAAATTTAGCATCTGGCGTTGTAGAAGTGACTTGGGAATTGGATGGAATTTTACAATCAGATGATTGGTTAACTATCTATTATAGTTCAGGGAATACTGCATTTGATGATAGTAATAATGATGCTGGAAGTAAGATAATTACAAACAGATTTATTGATTCATGGCAATTTTTAGAGGGTGTTCACAAAACTACATATCAATTTACAGTTAGAACTGAGAACGCTTTCGGGGCAAATCTCGATGGTGCTTTATCTAATTCAACAACGGTTGATAATGCTGTAGATCCAGAACCCACAGTATCTAATGTGGTATTGACAGTTCAGGATTCAAACGTATTAGTGACTTGGGAATCAAGTCAAACTGTAGATGTTCATCACTGGGAAGTATGTAGGGGTGTAGATCCAAACTCTCTCAGCACTTGTTTCGATTCTACTGGAACTGCAGAACAAATGTTAACAGTTAAACCAACTATCAAAGTAAAATGGTTTTATGCTGTTAGTGCTGTAGACCAATACGGCAATACAGTACAATTGGGACAGGCAACTTTAGATTTAAGCTCTGGAGCAGTAATTACAGATGGAGATAGCGGAGAAACAATAGGTACACAAGTTGAGGGAGGTCTACCTTCTTGGACCTATCCAGCTATTGGTGGAGTTGTTCTTCTTTCAGTAATTGCTGGTGTAATCTTAGTAGTTCGTGGTGGAGGCGGAGATGATCTCGACCAGGATTGGGATTATTGATGAAAAACTATAACAAAACATCATTAATTTTTTGTTATTTTTTCCCGAATTTCAGAGGATGGAAAAACAAAAAACAAACGCACATTATGCCCCTATTTACTGATAAAACGCATATCATCATTATGCATCTATGAGGAAACCATTATATCAGTTAATGTGTTAGACGCGCCAGCGTAACCCGAGAGGTGACCATGTATGAACAAAAATAGATTAGGATTTGCGTGGCTTCTGTTGACTTTAATTATGGTCGGCATGTCTCTCTCTCCAATGGTGGACAATAACGTCCTACAAGCGAGTGAGACTGTTGATTCAACAGAAATCGTAGTAGATCAGAACGATGACTTTGAGCAAGAAAAGTCAAAAGACTGGTCTCAAGAAGAACAAATGAACAATGAAGATGAAGGAGAAACAATGGTATCTGATACCCTTATCCCTCAATCGAGTATGGATAATACTCTTTCGAGAGATAGTGGTGAAGAGGTCATAGAAGAAGAATCCCCTCTAGATGTTGAAGAAAGTACAACAGAAGGTCGTATAGTTGACCAAGCTTGTACTGGTGATTTCAATCTGGATTTAGACGGTGATGCTGACCTTATTGAAGATCATGATGGAGATGGAGTTTCAGATCTTGGATATCCATACGAACTTGATGCGGCTCCAGAGTTATTGGAAGATTTCCAATCTGACGATGACTACAATGCAGAAGTAGGAATTTTCGACTATGCTGATGCAGGCTGGGGAGTAAGAGATGTATCATGGACAAGTTGGGGTCCTGAATCTGGACAAGACCGTGAGGTCGTAATGTCTGGACAACGTCTTTACAATCAATACCAAACAGCTTACTTGAAAGCTGGTGATTATACCCTAGAGATGACAGATTCTTGGGGTGACGGTTGGAATGGTAACACAATTTACTTCATCAACCAAGATGGTACAACAGTTGATTCCGCAACTTTAAGTTGGGGAGGATATGGTGAATCTGATATTACTATCCCTGTTGATGGTTTTTATTCAACTGACTGGTCTTCAGGTAGTTGGCAAGGAGAACCATACTGGGTCTTAAAGGCTCCAGAATATCCAAACCCAAATGCTGGTGGCGGATTTTCTCCTGATGCTTTACCATTTACTCTAGGAGCAACACAAGGTATCACAAAGGCTCTGTCTTCTGGTACTTACTTCTTGACAATGGCTGATAGCTGGGGAGATGGTTGGAATGGTAATACATTAACAATTGTTGATGATAATACTGGCCAAACAGTACTTAGTGACCAATTAGACAACTATTGTACAGTTACTTACTGGTGGGGTATCCCTCAAGTAACAAATTGTTATACTGCTACAATTAGTATATCAATTGCAGTAAGTGGAGATTATACATTTATATTAACTGGAGGTAGTTGGCAAAATGAAGTTTCAATAACATTGGAACCAGATCAAGTTGATATTCAAGCTCCAAGTGAATATTTCATGCAAGCAAGACCAACAGTTACTGGTGATGGAGCAGCAATGACAACAACATGTATTAACGCAGGTGATTACAACCAAATCTTTGCATCATTCGGTTTCCACATGTATGGTACATCTAGCCAAAACAGTGGTTTGAGATTAGATGTAAGAGCAGCTGATGACCGTGATGGTACTCCTGGTGCTGATTTCTTTAGTGGTCAATGGCACACAGTGTGGGCACAATACGGTGCAGGATCTAATTACAATAACCAAGTAGACCCTCTAGGTGCATTCAATGGAGATTGGTGGTTCACTGAAAATTTGGAATTAACCGGTGACTTTTGTAATGCTGAAGGTTGTGCAGAAGAATTGTCTTTCCGTTTCTTCTTTGACAATGGATGGTCTTCAAGAGATGACTATGCGGTAGATAATTTCCGTGTACAAGGATATGGTCAATTCAGTGATACAGATAATGATGGAATTGCTGATGGTGTAGATGATTGTGACGGACTTGACAATTCAGACGGTTCACCAAATACTGAATTTGTACACACTGCTTTTACAGACCTTGCAGTTGGTTCAAACGGATGTCCACCAGATTTAGACGGTGACTTAGTTTATGATGTTGTAGATTGGTGTCCAAGTACTCCTAGTACATACACAAACGTAGTAGATGCACAAGGTTGTGAACCAGGAATTGCTATGCAATCATCAACAATTCTTTATGATGGCTCAGCAAAAGAGGCTTTCGCGTACGTAGAGAGTTTCAATACTGGTCAAGCAAACCCAATGTCAGAAACAATAGATGACAGAGATGGTTGGAATGCAATAGAAGATGACGGATTATACAACTGGCAAATTTATTCTACATACAGTGCAGGTAAATTTGAAGGAGATAGATCAATAGTTCATGCAGAAACAAACTCAGATTATACAGATGAAGCTTGGATGATTTCTCCTAAAGTTCATATCCCAGCAGATTCAGAATTTGGAAACAGAATGTCTTTTGCTATAATGATTGAATGGTTTGCATGGTATGGAACATATGGATATACTAACACAAACACACAAGAATTCGCAGTATATGCATCTACTAAGAGTTGTCAACCAGGTGTTGGTGATCAAGGTACTGGAAACTTCATTGATTTAATGGATGATGTTGATGGAGATGGTGTTGGAGATCCAATTTACACGGTTCCACACAACACACTTGCTTATCAACAATGGGCAGAACAAATGTTTGTAATCCCAGATAGATTCTATGGACAAGACGTATGTTTTGCTTTCAAGAATGCAGCACCAAGAAGTGGAAGTATGTTCCTTGACTTATTCCAATTCTATCAGCAACCAACACCACCGGATGCTGATAATGATGGTGTTTGGGATGCATACCCAGAATCAAAAGATGCTGAAGGCAACTTTGTTTATGCACCTAATGAAGGACAACCAATTGATGTTTGTCCAAATACACCAAGAGGTCAAGCTGTAATTGCAATGGATCTAGGCACAGTAGGTGGCCAAGAAGGTAGACCAATTGCTACTCAACCATGGGATGTAGGTTGCAGTGCACCTATTGATTTACCATTTAATGAAGCATTCAGCGCATTAAATATGCCTGCTGCTCTTCAATTTGGTTCATCTGATGGTGATGGAATACAAACAGATTCTCAGGAAGCATCATGGGAAGTTCTATGGAATTATTACGGTAGTTGTGGTTTAGACTGCCGTGGAATTGTTAGAGCTGATGATTTCCCAAGAGTTAGATATGAAACTAAATACATGGTAATGCCAATGATTGAAGTGGGTACACAATATGATGGTGTATTCCTAAGTTGGTGGGACTATGTAAGTCAATACTACCAATGGTGGGACGCAGTATCATATCACGGAATTCAAGTAGCTGTTGTAGATAAAACAAATGCAGAAAGGTCTTGTGAAGTTGGTGCCGATACCGATGGGGATCTAATGGCTGATGAAGTTTTAGATGCTAATGGAAATGTAGTGAATTCAGGATACGATGAAATAATGAATGTTCCAAATCCTGGTGGCTATGGTTGGTATGAACACGAAGTAGATTTATCTTCATATGTAGGTAAGTGGATTTGTGTTGCGTTTGCTTTCAGAAGCGATTATGACCAAGAATGGTGGGTTGATACAATCAGTATGGAAGGTATAATTTTACCTCCAGATCTTCAACCACCAACTGTATCTGACTTTAATCCATATACAGGAGTAGACACATACCGTGCGGATGGTCGTGTTGTAGAGATTACTTTGGCTGATGGTCAATCTGGTATTGACAATGGTCAAGCTCCAACAACAACAACTATGCCACCTACGATTAATTGGGAAATGTCTGATGGCACATCTGGTTCAGTTGCAATGACAGAAACAGAAGCTTGTGATATGAACATACTTCCATACATTGACCGTGAGTGTTCATTTGCAGGAACATTGCCTGAAATGACAACACCTGGAACTACAATGTCATACACTTTGACTTTCCAAGATGTTGGTTTCAAGACAGATAATGCACTTGTACATCCAGTAACTGGTCAAAGTACAGCATGTATGTCATACGATGAATTCGTATTACTTGCAGATTCATTCGACCCTCCAGTTCCTGCAGAATTCATGCCTGATGGCACATCTGCAGAAGTTTGTGGTGGACCAAATCAAGTAACACTTGGACCATATTCATACACATTATTGGATCCTACTGAGGCGCATCATGAAGCTAGTATGATGAACCTTGGAATATCCAGTATTGAAAATGCAGATGGAGAGGTATATGATGTTCATGTAACATATTTCTCTGATGTAAATGAATACGTAGTTGAGTATGAAGGTGCATGTTCAGGAGATGGTGCAGTTAGAACAAATAATTGGTTAGATGATGATGATTTAGTATCTCTAGGTGGCCAAGTTGATAATATGGATTCAACATCACCTTGTGGCACTAATGTAATTTATCACTACAGTGATGTAACTAACGATTGGATGGTTGCTACATTATCTAGTACAGGTATTGATTACAACCATAATGGATTAGAAGCTGCACAAAGAGATTGGGCTGATACTATACTTTTCAGTGCTGATACTCCAAATGATGCTAAGCTTCTTGATATCCCAAGTGCTTTAACAAATGTGAATGACATTACTAATGGAAAATTCGGTGCTCATACATTTGCAGAACCATCTGCAACTTATGATGTATTAGGAGCAACATCTGCAGATTATGGTGATTACATAACTACTGCTGATGGAATGACATTATACATTTACTGGGGAGATGATGCGGGTAACAACCCATCACAAGCGTGTGATGCAACATGTCAAGAGACTTGGCCAGCATTCTATGCAGGAGCTAATCCTAATGTAGCACCTCCTTTAGATGATGATGACTTTGGTAGTTTCACAAACAGCCTTGGAGAGGAACAATCAACATTCCAAGGATGGCCATTATACACATATGTTCTGGATTCATTCCCAACTGACGCAAATGGCGTTGGAGTGGCTGATTGGTATCTTGCAGGAGCAGGATATGAAACAGGTCCAGTAGACGATTGTGTAGGATCATTAAGTGGTGGTGCACCATTCTCATGGTCAGGAGTACTATGTAGTGGAACATACACATTAGACATGACAGATTCGTGGGGTGACGGTTGGAATGGTAACAACTTCGTTATTACTGATTCCTCCGGAGCACAATTGTGGTCTGCTTCATGTTGTACTGCTAATGGTGGTGGAGGATGGGGTTCATCCTCAACTGCAACTTGGACATTAGATGATAATGCACAAGTATCAATCAGTGTAACTGGTGGATCATGGCAAAGTGAAGTCTCTTGGGACTTCTACACAGCAGGAAGTATTTTCTCTATTGAAGGATCAAGTACACAAGCTATTGACGCTGATGTTCCAGCAGGATGGTATCAATTATCCATGAGTGATTCATGGGGTGACGGTTGGAACGGTAACACTTGGACATTGAAAGATGGTTCAACAATAGTTGCGGGTCCATTCACTCTTGCATCTGGAAGCAGTGGTTCAGAAACCTTTGAATTACCATCTGATTGTAATGGTTGTGTTGCTCAAACAGCAAACACAGGTAGTTACGTATGGGAAACATCATGGGTATTGTCTAGTACTATTGCACCTGTAGATATCTTTGCAGATGCTGAAGACTTCCCAGGTAGAATGGAAGCTTCTGCACCTAACGGTGTTGGCGACTTCGGTGTATTCAACTTCCCTGCAGGAACTTACACAGTAATCATGACTGATACTTGGGGAGACGGTTGGAACGGAAACGGAATGTCTCTAGTTGGTAGTGATGGATCTATTGTTGCAAATGTTGGATTAGCTTCAGGTTCATATGGAGTTGATACATTTACTCTAGATGATGCAGGAACTTATGCACTTGATGTTGGTGTTACTGACACAGGTTCATGGGACGGTGAAGTAGGATGGTCTCTATCATTAGATGGATATGTGCCACCAGGTCAGCATTTCACACAACTATGTGTGACAACTAATGGTGCTGTTGCTTTCACAGATGGTGATGATTGTAGTGCTTCCTCTCAGATTACAAGTCTGTTTGGCTTTAATGGTATAATGTACCAAAACGCTGATACTGGCTTTGCTGCGGGAGCATCCGTGTACCTACAAGTACAGAATATCTTACCACAAGAAGTACTTGACTTCGGTCCAGATAATTACATCACAGTTGGAGATGGAACACAGTTGTCAGATTGGGCACATACAGTAATTGAAGATACAGCTGATGGTGCAGGATCATTATCTATGAATTTAGAATTAATGCATCCAACCAACCCAGGATTGTATTATGAAGTAGTAAGTGCAGCAGAAGAAGCTGCTAACAGCGGTTGTGATTATTCACTATTCTTCAATAGTGTAACATCTGGAGATCAAGATGTAAGTTTCTCATTAGTACCTGATGCAACAACAAACGCACCTGATGACGAAGTGGATTACTTACAAGAAAATGGTATCCACCAATCAACAGAGGGCTCTTGTGCATTAACAGTACAACTGAAAGAAGCAGGTTATGTACATGACCAAACTGCTTTAACAATGACAGTTGCTAATATTGCTGAAGAAAGACCAGACTATGCTTTCGCAGGAACATGGGATTATGAATTAGTTGATGCTGTTCTTCCTGGCACACTTGTACCATTAACAGTGCAAGTAACAAACAATGATGATGGAATTGCATCACAAAACGGTGCAATGTATGATCATGGACATAGCATTGATGTATGTTTCAGTACTAATGATTATGATGATTGTTATTACACAGCATGGATTGTAGATCCTCCAGCACCTGGAGAAACAGTATCTGTAGAAGGCCAGTTTGTACTTGATTCAGGAACTGAATTAGTTACAACATCTTTGGAAGTTCACACTTGTGATACACAAACATCGCCAGGAGATATGAACAACCAAGATTCCTGTACACTAGATGCACAATCTGCAGCATCATTGAACGGATTGACTCGTAAAGGAGCTAAGGTAACACCTTACAATTACGATGATACTCACTCTGAAACATTAGAGCAATCTAATGGACCACAATCAGAGACAAACAATGACATGTCTGAAACTAATGAAAGGCCATTAAGGATCTCTTACGGAGTTGCTAACAGCGTTCCATCATTTGCTCCAAGTTTAATGGCTATTGGATTAGTTGGTCTGTTTGCAGCAGCGCTTGTTCAAGGATCTCGAACAAAAGAGGAAGATGAAGAAGAAGTGTTAATTGACGATGAAAGAGCGGTAAGCCCAGTTATTGCAACAATCTTAATGGTTGCAATCACTGTAGTTCTTTCTGGTGTGATTTATGTTTGGGCTAGTCAACTAGCTACAACAAGCACTAAGGTAACTCCTTTGTTGACCTTTAAGACTGAAGCATCTGATGATGGATTCTGGCAAATCACAGTAACAACAGCGGAAAACCCACTTGCATTACAAGCGGTATTTGTACAAGTGGAATTCCTTGATGATTCTTGTGAAGCAGGTTACTGTATCATAACCCAAACTATTGCTGAACCTCAAACTTATGGATTCACTCCTCAAAACAGTGATTCATTTGTTACTTACATGGATATGTATGATTGTTCAGCAGGTGAAGGTACTGATGGCTGTACAGCAGAATTTAGTGCAATGGACGTACTTCGAATAAACTTTGATCACCCAGAATATGGATTGATTGACGAAGGAATAGTACAACTTGCTTACCAAGCTGGTGGAGACACCAATGTATTGGGTGAGTGGACTATTGACAGCAGTACTCCTTCAATCAAAGGCTGATTAGTGTTTGAATAAGCACGGGAAAATGGGATTTCCTGGAGGTATTCCTCCAGGGAATCCGCCCCCTTTTTTTCTTGAATTTTTAATATCTTAGTTGGGATTATATGAGCAATAAGATAAAATGTGTAGTTTTTGACTGTGATGGTGTTTTGGTAGATTCTGTATCATCTTGGAGAACTTTACATAGTTTTTTTGGAACTCAAAATCATAATCTGCTTGAAAAATTTTTATCAGGCGAGATAACAGATCAAGAATTTATGAATTTAGATATTCAAATGTGGAAAGAGGTTCAACCGAAAATCCACCAAGATGATTTATTCAGAGCATATTCTGGAATTAAATTAATGCCTGGTGCTAGAGAAACGGTATCTGAATTAATTTCGAATGGGATTTTTGTAGCGATAGTATCTGCAGGTGTTGATGTTTTTGTATCAACTATTGCTGGAACATTAAAAGTAAATGATTGGATAGCTAATGGATTTAATTTTGATGAAGAAGGATATCTATTAGATGATGGAATTGTAAGAGTAAGTGGACAAGGTAAAGATAAAATCGTAAATAAATTAATACAAATGAATGATTTTGCACCAAATGAGGTACTTTGTATAGGTGATAGTGATATTGATTTATCAATGTATGTTGAAGGTTCGTCTTTTGTTGGATTTAATCCTAGTAGAGAAAATTCAAGAAGAGCATTCGAAGATGCAGGAGTACCAATAATTGAAGAAAAAGATTTGAGATTAATTTTACCTTATGTATTTGGTTAGGCAAATGGAATGCTAGCTGATGCATGAGTTTTCAAATTTATTACAGTTAGAATACATGGTTGTGGTTGGAAACCTAACATTCTTTGATAGGATGTTTGATCTTGCCAAGTGCTAGAACAAACTAATGTGGTGCCTTTGAAATCTGAACAATTGTGACCATGAACATGCCCTGTGACAAAAATATCTGGTATTTTTCCAATAATTAGATTATCTTCAGGTTCTGGTGAAAGAGGTGTTTTTTTACCCCATGTTGGAGCAAGATGCCTCCTTCTTAACATTTCTTTCATTGCTTCGACAGGATGTGCATAACTAACTTCTGGCATTGAAACAAAATCATCTATACTCTTCCCATGGTATGATAATATATCCACACCATGTAATTTAAAACTACAAGGATTACCAACAAATGTTGTAGAATTAAAATCTGATTGTATCTCTGGATCTAGCGCAGGTTGAGGTTCAGCAGGCCTTACAACATCATGGTTGCCAGGTAATAAGATACATTCTACCCATTCAGGTAATAGTTCAAGTAATTCTGCAAATTTGGAATATTGTTTGTAAAAATCTTTAATCGCTAATTCTTTATCTTGGTTTGGATAGATACCTACTCCATCTACAACATCACCTGAAAGAACAAGATATTTGATAGTTTTAGCCAAGGGGTCATTGTGAAACCATTCGACCATTTTCATCCATTGAGCTTCTAAGAATGTTTTTGACCCAACATGAATGTCTGATAAAAAAGCTACACTGATTCCAATTTCTGAATTTTTTTTATGGTGCCTTTTTAGTGGTGGTCTGTGGAATTCCTCAACTCTAAATGTATCTCTATCATCCACAAATGAACCAGTTACAGCGATTACATCATCTTGCATNAANCCNGTTTTNATTATNGGATTNGGNTTATCTTNNTCNTTATANCANATACAAGTNNGTTTCNGCNCCNTCATCTTCNANANNAAANNTAAAATGATNTCNTTCTTNTGTATGCTTNGGATNATTNACCATTCCAATNATNGTACTAGANGTNTTATANCCNGANCNACTNCTNCTTTCTTGAATTAATTTTGAAATTGANATTGGNCNNTTTGGTAANCCTTGTTGNCGAATCATNGCGCTAATTCTTTGAAANCNATTATTAAAAAANGAATTAATGTCTTCTTTTCTACCTTCNGTAATACTATTNCCNGTAATTTCAAAAAGAANTTCAATNTCATTATCNATNTCATTTGCATTNGTNTCAAATAATGAAATATCNTAATGTTCTAAGCCATGTGGTCTTGGTGCAGGAGAAATTTCTCTAGGNTTNATNGGAGCAATTGTTCTTCCAANNCCNCNCNGTTCTTTNTCTGANTTAATTTCTTTAGTNATTTCTGAAATNAATTCTTTAGATAAAATNCCTTTNATNTTNTTAGATTCTAATTTAGAGANCAATAANTCAAGATTTGGNTGNGATAGGAGNNATTCTTTTACATCNCTTCTTGCTAGTAAAGAAGCCTTCATTAAACGGGTGTAAATCTGCTCCCATTTATTCTCCATATTAGGNGTTNGNAAGTGACCCTCGATAAGCAATACTACTNAAAATGAAATTTATTCTTGTTCATTCCAATTAACATCTTCAATACCTGCATTTTGTTCTAAATCAATTTCTTCANGAATTTCTTTANGTTCNANCATTTTTNCCTCNCCCCAATTTTCACCAATATCTTCTTCCCANTCTTCTTNTTCNNCTNNNANTATTTCNTCAACAAGTTCTAGGGGTTTTTCTTCANTTGTACTTTCATCNNNNGNNGTTTCTTCATCCATTTCTTCTAATTCATTTTTTGTANNTNTGTGGTNNTTGTCCCAAACNTCTATAGCCGTTCTTAANGCNAATGAAACAAAATTTAATTTATTTTGTTTCCTNTCNCCNGAGAAAATTTTAGATTTNGCNCCNTCATACATAGTNGANGAAATTCCNATATATACTTCNCCNACTTCTTTTCTAGAATCNTCNGATTTTGGNCCTGCNATTCCAGTAATTGAAATTGCGATTTCAGNGTTTGATTTTTTNCTAGCNCCNGTNGCCATTTGTAATGCTACTTCAGCACTAACNGCTCCGTGTTCTGCAAGTGTATTTGGATTAACATCTAATTCTATGACTTTTGATTCATTTGAATANGTNATCCAAGATTGATTAAAACAAGCACTNGANCCACTAATGTCNGTAAGNGTTGAAGTAAGCAAACCTCCNGTACANGANTCNGCTGCNCTTACNGTTGCTTTTGCNTTTANCAACCTTCTTTCCAAGCGAGAAGCTAGGGTGATTAAGTCATCTCCCATGATNATCCCATGATTTATCATTTATGATGCTTTTNGGGNATTTGATGTNCTTNNANGTTCAAAATTTTNTTNTNATTTCACCGACTTCTATTTGAATGACTGCTTAGTGGCGATGTACATCAAGGGCCTGTGGTCTAGGGGTTTATGACGTCGCCCTTACAAGGCGAAGATCGCCAGTTCGATTCTGGCCAGGCCCATCTTGATAATGCATGAGTTCATAACTGATGCAATCAATCGAGGTAATATGCAGGAGATGGATGAATTACTCACCCGTCTTTCGTTAGCTGGAGTAGAATTTAGTTTATTGATAAGAGAAGCTATGATGAATGTAGATATACGTTGTTTTTCTAGCAATAGTCCGAATTCATTTTATCAAGATCGTCCATTAGTATTTTTAGAAAACAAGAATGGGGGTGTAAAGACCATATCCGCTCCTCACATGATTGTAACTATGTTACACCATTTGGAATTAAATCAAGGAATGGAAGTTATGGTTGTGGGTGCTAAAGGTGGTTACGTTTCAGCATTAGCTTCTGAAATTGTTGGAGATGAGGGAAGAGTCACATTATTGGATTATGATTTAGAAGTTTTAAATCATGCAAAAAGAAGTCATAAAGTAAGTGGNTATCTTAATTTNATTAGTCATAGAAAATTACGTAGAGATGGAAGAAGTCCTGCAAATTTNCCTTCTAAATTAAGTAGAGTTCTAGTTACTGGNGCAATAGATTCATTGCCAAATTGGATTGAATCACGNATAGAAGATGGTGGNTTTGCNATNTTTCCAAGTGGTGGTAGAATTAATCAAAAATTGATTAAGAGAGAAAAACAAGGAGAACAATTTTTTGATACTGATTTAGGTAGTGTTGTATTTGGGCCATTAGATATTAAAGATAGTGAACCAATAGTTCCTAGNTCTTATGAATTNGCTGATGTTTTAGAAGAAATTTCATTTGTTGCAAAAGATTTAGATTTAATTTCATTAGAAGAGAGNCATAAATTAGATGACTTAATTACCGAATTAAGATTNTTGCCTGAAGATTTTTCAAAGTTTAGTAATCCTGGAGAACATGAAATACCTGTAGAAATGATTGATTTATTAGAAGAATCAGGAAGTTGGATGAATAGATTATGGCCATTATTTTTNATGTTAAGCGAGATGGAAATTCAAAGACCAGGTGCNTCATATGATGATGAAGATGAATTTTTTGGACAACATGAAGATATGATTCCTTGAATTAAATTATACCCTTTCACGATTTGGGACACCTTAAGGNGATNATNGGATGAATNATTCAAACAGTAGNGGAATCACATATACTGCCTCNTGCGAATTTTCAAATCTTCAATTATTAAGTGTTCAAATTCAAATAGATGGTCCTTTTAATGATGAAANTTTAGAATTAGCNTTTCCNCGGTGGGTNCCAGGTTCNTATTTTATTAGGGAACCAATTAGATTTATGCAAGATATTTTGGCGATTGATTCGAATGGAATNGAAATGTCTGTTGAACGTTTTTCGCATAATNGAATTAGAATCAAATTACCTAAAANTGTTGAGANANAAAATACAATTAGAATNAGATANAAATTATTGTGTACNCAATTATCTGTAAGAAATAATCATTTAGATAAATCACATTTACATTTGATGCCNCCATTTACTTGGATGGAAGTNACAAAAGGNATTNCNGAAAATAGAATAAATTCAAACCATAANATAATTCTTGCNCANCCTCCTTCATGGAGTTCAGAATCACAAATGCCTGTTGTNGATTTTGAAATAGATCCGTTGACGTTAGAATTTATACAAGAAGANTTNGAAGTTACAAAATGGATTCCANAAGGNAGGGATGAATTTTTAGATGGAATTATTGAATCTAATATAAATAAAGCAATTTCATTTAAAGTAAATGGTTGTGTACANAAACTNAAATTNTGGGATGCTGGTAATCATGAAATTTCTGANAATAATGTCAAAAANCTAGTTGATAAATTTAAATTAATNATTTCTGAACATTANGCATTATTTGGGATACCAGAATGGAAAGANTATCTTACAATTTTACATTTAACGGACGGTCCAAGAGGTGGTTTAGAACATCTTAGATCACAGACTAGTATGGTTCCTCGNCTCTCATTGATAAGTGATAATGTTGAAGAATGGAGAGATTTATTATCANTATTNTCTCATGAATTTTTACANCAATGGAATGTAAAGAGATTACGTCCTGTAGAATTTTTAGATTACGATTTGAATGAAGAGGTTCATACGGATTTACTTTGGTGGTTTGAGGGATTAACTAGTTGGTTGGGTGATGTTTTATGCTGGCGTTCAGGTGCTTGGAGTGATGAAGATTGGATTGCAGATATGAAAAGAAAATTAGAAAGACATTTNACAGGAAATGGAAATCAGCATCAATGCCTTTCNATGGCAAGCTTTGAGGCGTGGATTCACCTTTATAGGCCTCATTCACATTCTAGAGAATCTCAAATATCTTATTATCTTGAAGGAGAGTTAGCATTGTTTTGTATTGATGCTGAGTTTAGAAAAATCACTAATGGGGTATTTGGGTTAGATGATGTAATGGTATTGTTGTGGAAGAAACATGGAATTGATCACGCAGAAGGAGAAAATCAAGGTTTAGATTGGGAAAGGTTATGTGAGGGTTTACGAGAATTAGGNGGAGANCACATGGTGAACTTTGTNGATACATTAGTNAATAAAAAAATGAGGCCACCAATTGAAGATGCAGCAGAAATTTATGGTGTTAAAGTTGTTTCAGACAAAAAAGACAAGACCAAAAATTTAGGTTGGTTAGGACTTGTATTCNTGAATAATAGTTTGAAAATAAAAAACTTTCAAACAAATTCACCATGNAGGAATATCATGAAGACAGGAGACGAAATAATTGCAATAGATGGTTTAAGGGTTTCAAATAATAATTCATTGAAAAAGATTCTGACAGGAAGGGCAAATAGCACAATCAAAATTACTATTTCATCACATGGTAAATTATCAGATGTNNACGTTAATGTCGGATTNAAACCAGAATACCCTACATTATTCAAAGGAGAGGGTAATGANCTTTGGAAACAAATGAAAAAATCTAGATNNTAATTTATTTTAAATCNTCTAATTTNATCATAATTGGAGGTAAATNTTCAGATAATGAATGNTTACTTGTTTTTGGAGGGAATAATTTACCAGATAATGCCATGNTAATAACATCAGTTTTTTCAATTNTTTNCAAATTAGAATTAGNCCAAGTAGTAACATCAATTCNATCATCNTCTAGATAATCAATNACGATTGCTGGAATAAATTTTAATTTTAATTTTTTACCTACTTCATATCTATGATGNCCATCTAGAATAGTTCCNGTNTCCCTATCGATAAGTAGNGGTTTAGTATATCCNCCCCATCTCAAAGTCATTTNAAATANNTCAATCACTTTTTTTTGGTGNACCTCTTCATGGGCTTTTAACCAGTTAATATCNAAAANTTCAACATCTTTCTGTTCAAATNNCATGNTGNTNTGGCCNCCCTTAATTNNCTCTCAAAACACTTTACAATTTATCATTTAGTCAAAATCAAGATAACTCAGGNCAAAGTCCTTGGGTTTGTGACCCATGATTGGCCGATAAAATTTNCTCGTTTGCCATTGTTGGCAGATTTAGAAGGAATTCATTTNGAAGAAGATAATATNGAATGGATTTCAGAGGTTCCCAATGAAGTTATTGGGGTAATTTCAGAAGTTGCTATTTTGGAAGGTGGTTGTTGGTTAGTTGGCGGTGCTGTAAGGGAATTATTATCTGGAAATAAGGTGGAAGATTGGGATTTNGCTACTACTTTAGAGCCATTAGAATTAAGTTCACATTTNAANTCATTAAATCAAGAAAATATAAAAATNATTCATACNGGNATAAAATTTGGAACAATCACAATTATTTGGTCTGGAACCAAGATTGAAGTAACTACTTTGCGAACTGATTCAGGTTATTTGGATGGCCGTAGGCCAGAAAATGTATTTTTTGGCACTTCNCTTAAAGANGATTTAGAACGTAGAGATTTTACTATGAATTCTATGGCAATTGATCTTTCTAGAGGNTTGTTATATGACCCACATAATGGCTTAGATGATTTGAAAAATTNCNTATTAAANTCNGTTGGCAACCCTAGAAGGAGAATTGCAGAAGATGGATTACGTTTACTNAGAGCTTATAGATTNCTTGANAGAAGCAAGGATGGTTTGTTAAGTTTAGATGAAGATTTGCATAATGCTTTGATTAAGGAACANTGGATGATTGAAAAGATNTCTAAAGAGCGTATTTGGATGGAATTACAAAAAATTTTNAGAGGCAANAATGCAGGTGAAATAATTTGGTTAATGACTAAACATCAGATGTTAGANCAGTTNTTGGGTTACAAATTTAGTGAGGNNGATATNGGTGTGAAGGCTCAATCAGCATCTTATTTATTTGATGAGGGCNTTACTCCAGAATATCGTTTGGCGNTNTTGTTTTTCAACAAAAATAATGAGCATTTGGATNATGCTTGTAAAACATTGTTATTNTCCAATAANCAAAGGAAAAATGCTTTNAAATCTCATAAATTTCTAAGTAAAATACCATCCTTTGGAGATAGAGGGATGTTAAGNTTATGGCGTTATATTTTAGGCAATAAATATGAAACACAATTANTATTGGAGTTATCTTTATCAAAATATTTGGATAAAGAAAAAGAAACATTTTCTTTAATTGATGAATTAGGTGAATTGCCCCCTTTAAGGGCCGGAAGGCTCCCNTTAGTNAATGGAACTTGGTTNATGGAAAAAACATCATTNGAAAAAGGTGAAAAATTAGGTAGATTAAAAGAGTGGNTACATAGATTACAAATAGAAAGAGANCTTNNAAATTTNGATGAANTCTNGAATATTTTAGTTACAATTTCATGGGAGCANGGGGANTTTTTNAAATGGCCCAGAATAGAATGGGAGACTTAACCAATTAGTATTATCCCTCCAATGGAAAACATTACAACATCAACAATCGCATGNGATAAAAATACTACCCAAATACTTCTGTATCTTAGATACAACCATGACCATAACAATCCTCCAATAAAAACACCAATAGATGCGAGTATGTTCAATGATATTGGAAACATATACATCATTGCAATCGTATGATGTAATGTAAATGCTCCTGCAGATAGAAATAATGCATAATTACTTCCTAAAACCGTTTCAAATTTTTCAAAAATAAACCATCTAAAAACNAATTCTTCTAAAAGNGAATTAATAAAAATCCAATATAGTGTTAAGGANAAATAAATTATTGGATTNGTCAATCCANTTCCTTCTAATAATTCTCTTAAAGANTNTTGATCAATTTTATCACCAAATAAGAACCATGCAATTGCTATTGCCGCACTCATTGCAATTCCAAATACAAAACCAACTAGAAGATCATTTTTATTTTTTANAGGNGACCAACTGAATTCTCTATTTTCTAATTTAAAATACCAATATAGTGGTATTATAATTAGTAATATTTTTGATAAAACAAACATTAAATTTCCAGACCAACCTTGACTAATTTCCATTGAATACAGTATTGATAATGTTGGGATTGGAATAATTAACAATAATGANANCCAAACTTTTTGATGGTCGTTTTCACTTCTATCCATAATCAANGTAATATTGCGCTAGTACATAGTTTATTTTGTCCTTCAAATAAAATACTTAGTCACTTTGGAGGTATTATGCANCCAAGGGAAATAGGGCAGCTGGGAACAGATGACGAAGAAACACGCTATAATAANATGCGACAGATAGGAAATNTCGNACTTTTTACATCCTTTGGATTATTTATCTTNTTNCCAGATNTTTTAATNGGNATNCCTTGTTTTCTTANGATTATTGNNNTTTTAATGATTTCTACATCTAAAAANGAATTAGGAAAATTAAACAANGTATCTCAATTTACTGTTGTTCAAGCNGGTCCCAATACAAATTTAACAAATCCANTAATGCAAGTTANTNACCCTCAAAAAATCCAACCAAATACTACTTTTCATGGTGTGTGGGATTCTGAATGGGGGGAAATTAAACTCATAAAAAATGGAATTGATGTGGTTGGTAATTTTATTGGTGCTGATTTACAAGGNCATGTTACTGGTAGAAAATTCTTTTTTGATTGGGTCAAAGCAGATGAAAATTTATCTGGAAGGGGTGTTTTGACTATTGAGAATGGACTTTTAATTGGTTCTTGGGGGCATGGAGAATCTAGAGATAATGGTGGACCAATCAAGGGAACACCTCAAAAAGAAGAACCGAAATTAGTCGTTAACGAACCGATTAAAACTNCNTCATTAGAAGAAACAACAACTTCTGAAATNCCNGTTACACAAGTTGAAACAATTGTTAAAGAAGAACCAAAAGAAATAGATAAAATAGAGCAAATCAAGCANGCAGCNCAAGAAAAGAAAGAAGANNTGTCTGAACAAATTAAAGAAAAGATGGAAGAAGTAGAAGAAAAACTTCCNGAAGAAATNAAAGNAACNGANTCATTCCAAGAAATGAAAAGTACAGTNGAANATACANTAGAAANNTTAGANGAAAAANCAGAACAAGTAATTGAAGATGTTTCAGTTGAATCAACAGAACAAATGGAACAAGTTCAAGAAAAAATACTTCTCTCTCTAGAAGATAGTTTATCTAAACTAAATGAAACTTTGGAACGTTTGGATAAAGCAGTAATGAGTAAAGACCGAGAAAATATAATTTCAGAATTATCAGGTTCACAAATGAATCTAAATATGACCATCGATAGAATTGATAACACAATTGGATACGGAATTGATGAAGCATTAAGAGGTGGGAAAACGATTGTAGGGAATATTGAGGGTATTCCTCATCCTGTTTCAATTAAGGTTCCAAAATCAATGAATGACTTTGCTTCTGGATTGAAAAAGGGCCAAAAAATAGAGCAATCGGCAACATTGTCTAGTTTCAATTCAATCAGAAAAATGCTTGAGTTCGTAATAAATTAAATCTGATTAGTTAAGTTAATGATTAATCTATACTTAGAGTCACTATGTCCTCTCGTATTTACTCAGTCAATCCGAATAGTGTAATTACAGATCAGGCGGATGCAGATTCAGACAAGGGACCAGCGATTATCGCATTTGTGGTTGGCATAACCTTGTTCAGTATGGGTTTACCGCTTCTCATCATAGGATCCACATCCACGGGCGAGGACAAGCTCGCAATGTTAATTCCGGGTGCGGTAATGTTTGGCATTGGCGCATTCGTGACAGTTGTTGCCGCGATAGGAATGGGGTTTGGAAAAAGGGCAACTACTTCGGAGCAGGACCCGGCGAGCAAGAATTGGTGGGAAGGGCAGTCAGAATAATCGATTGCAAGGGTAGGCAAGATGATGCTCCCGAGTACCACGGTTACATTGTCGCCGATTCATCTACTTCTTTTGAGAACTGACTCAGGAATTCCCATACGATTGTTGAGGATGGGACTCCTGTTGGATTCGCCCAGCCTCTACCCGGTTGTGCGACGGGATCATCATGCTCATACGGGTTATGGGCAGCGAAGAAGAGGGACATCAGCATAACTTGAGTTTCATTTTCACAGTCGGTGTATCCGCGAATGTCATAATCAACCTCACTCACAACGACTTCAGGAATTGAACCCTGACATCCATTGAGATCGGCCCAACCCTCAAGATTCTGTATAGCTCCTTTTTCGGGCCCAAAGACAGGTGTAGCAGGGGCTGTTGTGGCATAGTAAACAATCTCATCTAAGAGCCCGTGGACTTCCATAAATGGAATAGGCGAATAGTCAGAGGGAACTTCTGCAAATCGGTACATTGCCATGCACCCTGCAGCCGCGAAGACCTCACTGGCCTGAACTGCCAATCTCTGCGTCATACCACATCCATTAGACCAACCAGTCACATATATCCTAGATTTGTCGATAGAGTGATTTTGCGTAATCGTGTCCAGCATATGTAATATGAAACCAACATCATCTTCCTCTGAACATAGAAGTCCCACTGAACATGGACCCCAATCGGAACCCATATTCCAGATATCATTGTGTCCTTGCGGATATGCGACAATGAATCCCTGATCCATCGAAATATTTGCGAAGTCAGATGTCCAACGCTGCTCATACATGTCATCGCCACCACCGTGGATATCAATGAGAAGAGGTACTCTACTAGATTCATTGAGAATCGCAGGAACGAGGAGTAACCAGCACCTCTCAAGCTCGTCGTACTCCAAACAGTGTTCTGAGAAAGGAGATTCATGATCTGGATTTTCGTCCATAGGAGGCTCTTCCTCAGAGTCTAACTTCGTAGCCTCGGACATGCATCCGGAGATCATTGAGGAGGCTAGCACAAACATCACCAGAATCGAAGGCAACTTCCCCATATTATGATATCCAGTGTACTTGAAAATAAATTATTTGACGGTTTACCTATTTTGTAGACATCAATTGCCGTACCGTATTTGACGAATACATTTAGTTCGGTGGTTGATTGATATGTTTCTCCCAAAACTCAGTTTCACGATAATGCGGATAATCCGGCTTATAGCCAAGTAATCGCCCCAGTGGAGCCAAAATCCTACTCATAATGGCTAATACGGTCGGCCCTGGAGGGACAGGTATCAGCAGATCCCCGGCAATGACTCCAGAACTCGTGCGAAAACCTCGCATCATTACCATCAATTGTAGAATCTTCAGATCCCCTGTTGGTTTCGCCTTCCCTTCAATCGCTAATCCAAAAGCGTTGTACAAAAGCTCCGTAAAACCAACTGCCGGATATGTTTCAGCGATCAGCACACCATGATCGCCATCCTCTCCGATGCATCGGAATGAATGCACAACCCCCTTTTTGACCATAAATTCCTCACCTGCTTCTAGTATTACCTCTTCTCCATCCGCTTCCAGAACAAAGGTACCAGACACGCCCTTGAAGAGCTCATCGAAGTTTGGATGATAATGAGTAATTGTCCCTTGATTGTTGGCCGGGCAAACAACAGCATACTGCTCAAACTCTCCGTTTGACTCATCACTTCCAACCATTTCCCAAATCCATTCACCTGGCCCGGGAGTATGGAAAACTGGGCTAGTTCGCTGAGCTAGTAGTTCTGCGATTTTACCATCGCTATCATATTCAAATCCAGTTCCTTGAATAGGATTACCGTCGTCATCTAATATCTCTCCAATTGTTAGTATCGCCATACAAATTCTCCAGAAAATTATGATATAAATAGTCACGGTGGTCCAATTTTTTCCTTCCAGATACCAACGTGGTACTCGGAGATATCATATTCCCTAAGATATTCTCCATCGATGAAAGCGACGGTTGATGGCTATACATCCATCATCTTGGGGCACAAGGTAGGTCCCTAGGTTGTAATGATGGGATCGGTAAAACCCTATGCTGATGCCCCTGTAATCTTCCCTACACATTATGATGCGGGCGTCAAAAAGGGGTACCCAAGTAGATGCTGTGTAAGAATTACTAAACACTCGAGTATTGACCAAAGGATATGAGTCGACTAAAACCGATGATTATTGTAT
>PBHR01000027.1 GCA_002720275.1 Methanobacteriota archaeon | reverse complement strand
GCATGGAAAATCTATGAAAAAAGATCTAGAAGAAGCAACGAAGCTTCCAGTTTTTTTTGGTCATGATTGTACCCTAGCCAAGAACTAAGGTTTGGTGAATGTTTATATATTCCGGTATATGGATCAATTGGACCCGCGGAGGATACACCAACACCCAGGATCTTATTTTTTTTTAAAATATCTTGGACTATTGATATTAAATTTTCAGTAGCAATTGATATGTCTTTGTTACCATTAGTCTGAAAAGATATTTTCTTAAAAATTTCTCCATCAGAATTTGTTATAGCAACTCTAATATTAGTACCACCTATATCCACTGCTATTATTTTTTTATTTATACTCATAAATCTATCAAGTTGTTTAATTTAGTTTTAGATTTATTTTAAATTATTTTTTATACTTTAGATATGACAATAGTAAATCACCAAATAACATTATCATATATTCCTCATAGAAAAGGACAGTCTCATAATCTTGAGGAGAAAAGAAAGTTACTATGGGAAAAACTGTCAGATTCTGAAAAAAAGTGGATTATTTCAATTTGGGATTCAAGAAGAACTGTATTTAATATTTCAGATTTCTCTAAATTGAATAATGCAACTGATAGAGTTTTATTTGTTCTTGCGACTTCAACAGATTCTTTGTCTGCGATGGAAATTTGTTACATAATGTTATCAAAGTGGTACAAAACTATCCATATCACTACTGCTAGCGCTAAACTGGCATTTCTTTCTAAGAAAGGCTTGGCTGACATAACAACAATTGGTAGGGTAAGAATTACTGATGAAGGTACGAAAACCATTGAAGCCTTAGTGGAAAAAAATAGAAATAATAGAAAAAGAAGAATTAAATATCAAATAAAAAAAATAAAAAGTGGATAGACATTTTAAATTCCGAGTATACTAAATTCTTAATAAAAATAAAATGATATGGAGAAAAAAATGAAAATAGCTATTGCAGGCGCTGGAGGTATTGGAGGCGTAGTTGGTGGAATGTTGTCAAAAAGTGGATATGATATAACTCTAGTTGATCAATGGCATCAGCATGTAGAAAAAATAAAAAAAGATGGACTTATAGTACAAACAAGAGATGGTGAATATTTATCCAAACCTAAAGCTATACATATAAGCGAATTGCAAAATGAAGAGATTGCTTTTGATGTGATTTTTATAGCTGTTAAATCATACGATACTGAGTGGGTATCTATGATGATGAAAAACTATATAGAGGAAAATGAAGGTTTTTTTGTTAATTTTCAAAATGGTGTCAATGATGAGAGAATGGCGAATATAGTTGGGGCTACGAGGTCTTTAGGATGTATTATAACTATAGGAGCTGCAGCATATGAACCTGGTGTTGCTATTAGAACAGATAATAATTCTCCTGCATTTAAGATTGCTGAGCAGGATGGCTCGTCAACAGATAGAGCTAAAAAATTAGTAGAAATAATGAATTCTGTTGGTGAAACCGAATTAACAAATGATCTCTGGGGTGAAAGGTGGTCAAAACTAATTACTAATTGTATGGCTAATGCTTTAGCTGGCTTAAGTGGCTACGGAACAGCAGAAGTTAGAACTGAGTTATATCCTAGAAAAATTGCTATACAGCTTGGAGCAGAAGTTGCAAAAGTTGCAAAAGCACTAGGGCATAACATATATTCAGTTGGCGGTGTTTCACCAGAAGCATTAATCGATGCAGCTGATGGAAAAAATGTCGAAGATTTAGAAAACTCTTTGGCAGAATCAGGAAAAAAAGCTGGTTCTCTAGGTTATCCTTCATTTGCTCAGGATGTTAAAAAAGGAAGAAGGAATGAGATTGATTATCTAAATGGATACGTGTCTATGATGGGTAAAAAAGTTGGGGTTGCAACGCCATTTAACGACAAGATTGTTGAAATAATTAAGGGTCTTGGTATTAAATTTACTAGTGATAAAAATCATTTAGAACCATTAGTTAAAATGCTAAATTTATAGAGGAAATCATGACAATTAATATGGCTTTGATTGGTGCTGGGGGTATGGGAAAAAGGCATGCGAATGGCTATCTAGAACTTAAAAAATATTTTTCAGACTTAAATATTGTAGCTGTGTGCGATATTCATGAATCTGTTGCAAAAACTGTAGCAGATTATATTTACGAAAAAGAAGGAAAAAAACCTCGAGTATTAACTGATATAGATAAAGTTTTATCTCTTAAGAATTTAGATGCTATAGATATTGCGACTAGCACACCTATGCATCATGAGATAGCTATCAATGCTATGGAAAATGGACTTCATGTTATTACAGAAAAACCGATAGCCATAACTATTAAAGCTGCAAATAAAATGAAAGATGTTGCGATTAAAACAAATAAGGTTTTGTCTGTTGCAGAGAATTATAGAAGAGATCCTATAAATAGATTAACTAAAGCACTAATTGACTCAAAAAAAATAGGTGAAATTTATTTTACATTGGATTTAAATCTTTCCAGTTCAAATAAATCTGTTATGCATAGCACAGTCTGGCGTTCTAAAAAATTCCAAGCTGGAGGAAATGTTCTTGATGCAGGTGTGCATAACGCTGATATGCTTTTATACTTATTAGGAACAGTAGAAACTATTTTTGCTCAAGTTTCAATTTTTGAAAAAGAACGTATTTTAAGAAATATGAATGAGGTTGCGCCTGTACTCTCAAAAATGTATTCACATAGAAAAGAAAATAGCCAAGAAGGGGATATTATACTACAAGATGCTATTGATTCAGCTTTTGGTGTTTTGAAATTTGATTCAGGAACTATTGGTCAAATTTCATTCTCAGATGCTTCTCATGGTTATAATCTTGGAGTTAGCACTATAAATGGAAGTGAAGGGTCTTTATATAGATCTCCCAGCAGATCAGGAAAATCTCCAAGAATTATTTTTTCTAATGGAAGAGAGATTGCAGGCGATAAATTATTTGACTTAATTCCAGAATTTAAATTAGATGATGATACTTCTATGATATGGGATGGTGCAAAAAAAATGTCTAGCTATAATCTTGATTTTCATCTTGTTGATGCAAAAATTTTAGCTTTTCAATATATAGATTTCTATAGATCTATTATTAAAAATAAAAAACCGGAAGTAGGTTATGATGAAGGAATCAAAGCACTAGGCTTGGCTTATGGTCTTATAGAATCTGGTATTAAGGGAAATGTGATAAAACTTAAAGATGTTATTTCAGGAAAAGAAGATATTTATCAAAAAGAAATTAACGAAAAATACCTAATCTAGTATTCTAGTATTGCTCTACCATAAATTTTTCCATTTGCTAAATCATCACATGCGATATTGATTTCATCTAATTTATATCTTTTTGTTACTAATTTACTCAAAGGAAATTTACCTTCTTGATTTAGTCTTAGGTACATGTTGAAATCTTTTTCTGGATAAGTAGCACCCAATGACCCTCTATATTGTCTTTGGTGATACATGAAATGTCCAGGATCAACTGTCATTTCTTTTCCAGGCATTCCTATTAATACGGCCATTCCTCCTATATTGTCAGCACCTGACCCTCCTCCTCGTGTTGCAGGAAGAATTTGTTCATTAGTAATTTTTAAGCCTATCGCATCAAAACAGTAGTCTGCTCCGCCATTAGTAATTTCAATTATTTTTTCTACTGGATTATCTTTTTTTGCATTTACAGTATGGCTTGCTCCAAATTGCTTAGCAAAATCTAATTTGGAGTCATCTAAATCTACTGCAATAATTGGATATGCTCCTAATATAGAAGCCATTTGAATAGCAGAAATTCCAACACCTCCAACTCCGAAAACTGCTACTGATTCCTCCGGCCTGACCTTTGCTGTATGCATCACTGCTCCAGCGCCAGTTAAAACTGCACATCCAACTATTGATGTGACATCTCTAGGTGCATCATCCCTTACTTTGACTACATATCCCCCCCATACGATAACATCTTCAGACCAAGTTGCAGTAGCACCACCTAGTCTTTGACCATTCCACGTAGCTCCTCCTGGAGGTGGAAACCATCTACCATTAATAGGCTCTCTTGGAACCCAAGTTACAATTGCTGCATCTCCTTCTTTGAGATGTGTAATTGATTTGCCGACGTGAGTTACTATTCCGAATCCTTCATGGCCTAATAAAGTAGGTGTCTGCGTTTCAATATTATGCATTTGATGTAATTGAGAATGGCACACTCCACTGGAGAATAGTTTTACAATTACTTGTTCGTCACTTGGACTTGGGATATTGATTTCATCAATAATTAATTTTTTCTTATATTCAAAATGAATAGCAGCTCTACTTTTCATCAAAAATTCTCCGTGTATTTAGCATAATAAATCTTTAGATTTAGTCTAGCATGTAAATATGAATATTAGAAGAAGAGATTATTATTTAAAATTTAAAAAAAACTTGAAATAATTAGAACGTTTGTTCTATAATAAAAATATATGTTACAAAAAAAACAAAAATATTATCCGGTTAGTCGTTTGCACTCTCTTCCTGATAATCATAATTATGTTGATGGGGGTTGTGATATTTCTCCATCATGTCTTAATTGTAAATTAGTTTTATGCAAATATGATGATAAAAAATATAAAATTATCCATAGAAATCAAGAAATCAATTTGAGAATCAAAGAGGGATTTTCACTAACAGAAATTTCGAATATGTTTAATCTTAGTACTAGAACAATTCGTCGAATTAATAAGAATAATGCTAGTAAGCAAAGTACAAATTATAAATTTATTAATACTGAGAATATTACCAAAATGATAATTAAGCCTAGAATACCATTACCACCAATAATATCTTAGTTTATTTCTCCAGTTACTTGAAAAAGAGATCTCTCTGCAATATTTTTTGATCGATCTGCTATTCTTTCTAGATTATGAGCAGCCCACATTAAATATGTAGCTTGTTCACCACCCTCGGCTGATTCAGACTTAATTGTATTTAACAATTCTTTTTGAACTTGCTTATGCATTAAATTAATTTCTTTATCCTTGGTCCTTAACTCATCAAGTATAGAGTTACATAATGAAAAATCTCTTAAGGTATAAGATTCTAAAGACCTTGATAACATGTTTACAGAATTTTCTGCCATTTTTGGTATAAGTACTAACTCATTTATCGGAACTAATTTTCCCATTGTCACGCTAATTTTGGCTATGCCTTCAGCATAGTCACCAATTCTTTCAAGTTCATCTACTATCTGTAGTGCAGAAACGATTCTTCTGAGGTCTGAGGCTAGTGGAGCTTCTTTTCTTATTAACTCCACACATAATACTTGTATCTGTGTTTCTAACTCATCAATATTATCATCATCCTTTATAACTTCTTGAGATTGTTCGATGTTTCTAGTTTTTAAGGAATTTATAGATTTGTTGATTGCTTGTATTACTAAGTCTCCTAAAAGCAAAATATCTGATTGTAATTTATTTAAACTTCCCTCAAAACCTTGACGAGCAACGTTTAAGTCATTGTTTTCATCCATACTCATCCTATCCTTCCAGTTACATAAGCTTCTGTTCTATTATCCTTAGGATTTCCAAATACTTGTTCATTTGTACCATATTCTATAAGTCTTCCAATCCTTTCTTCTCCTGCAAGCATAAAAGCAGCATAATCAGAAATTCTAGTAGCCTGTTGCATGTTATGTGTGACAATAAGAATAGTAACTTCAGATGATAAATCTACTATTAAATCTTCTATAGATTGTGTTGATATTGGGTCAAGTGCTGAGGCTGGTTCATCCATGAGAACTACTTCAGGGTTAACTGCTAAGGCTCTAGCTATACATATTCTTTGTTGCTGTCCACCAGAAACACTTAATGCACTTTCATTAAGCCTATCTTTTACCTCATCCCAAACCGCTGCTCTTCTTAATGAGTTTTCAACTACTTCGTCAAGATTATCTGTTATTCCATTAATTTTAGGTCCAAAGGCTATATTTTCATAGATACTTTTAGGGAAAGGATTTGGCCTTTGAAAAACCATACCTATCCTAAATCTTATTTCAGTTGGATCTATATTGTCAGAATAAATTTCATTTTGAAAAAACTTTACACTGCCTTTTACTTTAGCTTGAGGTATAAGGTCATTCATTCGATTGAAACATCTCAAAAGGGTGCTTTTCCCGCAACCAGAAGGCCCAATTAATGACACAATGCTATTTTTTGGTATCCCCATACTTACGTTTTCAATTGCAATTGTTTCACCATAAGTTACAGAAAGGTTTTTACATTCAAGAATATTGCTTGAGTCGTCAAATTTAATTATATTTTCATTACTTCCTAATGATGTTATTGCTTGATTATCAATTTTTTGCATTAATTTTCGCTCGCTTAAATTATTTATTTGAATAATTAATATATATATAAATATACATATAAAAAATTAAATTTCGATTAAAACTGGTATCAAATCGTTTCTTGCTACATATGTAGACTTTATCATAACATATAAGTTATGGAAAATTTACAGTTGACAGAAAAATTAAATAAACCTTCTATATTAGACCTAGAAAAAGAAGATCTGAACAAAATAGTAGCTGAATCAGGTGAAAAACCTTACAGAGCTGAACAACTATGGAGATCTATATACAAAGAATGCAACTTAGATTTTTCAGAGATTACAACATTATCAAAAAACTTTAGAAACTTTTTATCAACAAAATTTAGAATAGGTACATTAGAAAAAAAAATTCACATAAATTCTATCGATTCTTCTACTACCAAACTTTTGTTTGGCTTAAATGATGGAGAGCTAATCGAAAGTGTGCTTATGAGGTATACTTCAGATTATGGTAAAAAAGGTAGAAAAACGGCATGTATTTCTACACAGGCAGGGTGTGCTTTAGGTTGTACTTTTTGTGCTACTGGTCAGCAAGGTTTTAGAAGAAACCTCACATCTGGAGAAATCATTGAACAAGTTTTGCAACTTCAAAAAATCGCCTTAAAAGAAGATCTTTTAGAAGTAGAGCAGGGAAAAAGAAAAAAAGGAGAAATCCAAGGAATAACAAATATAGTTTATATGGGTATGGGAGAACCTTTGGCTAATTATAAAAATACGATTAAGTCTGTAAAAAATGTTATTGATAATTCAGGTATAAATATTGGCTCTCGCCACATAACTATTTCTACAGTAGGATTAGTACCTAAAATAAAAAAACTATCAAAGGAAAAATTACAAATAAATTTAGCAATTTCTTTGCATGCACCAGATAACAAAACAAGATCCGAAACTATGCCTGTTAATAAAAGGTTCCCCATCGAAGAACTTATAGATGTATGTCACTATTATGTTGAACAAACAAATAGAAGGATTTTTTTTGAGTATATTTTATTAGAAGACCAGAATGATTCACTTTCTAATGCTGAAAAACTTGGAAAATTATTAAATGGTTTACATTGTCATGTAAACCTAATTCCTGTAAATCCTACAACCAACGGTGTATATGGTAGAACAGATGATAATGCTAATAGATTATTTCAAGGAGTATTAAAACGATTTGGCATTCCATCTACAATACGAGTAGAAAAAGGTATTGATATAAATGCTGGATGCGGTCAATTACGAGAAAGAGTACTATCTACTAATTAATTTTTTTAGTAGAATAATTTTTCAATAAAATCTTAAATATAATAGATTAGGCACATATGAATTCACCAGATGTTTATAAAAAATTAGGTATTGAACCTGTAATTAATGCACAGAGTTGGGTTACAGTTTTAGGTGGTTCACTGATGAAGCCAGAAGTTTTATCAGCTATGAATGAAGCATCTTCAGTATTTGTAGATATGATTAAATTAAACAAGTCTGCCGGAGATTTTATTGCGAAAATTTGTAATGCGGAAAAAGGTTTAATAACATCAGGCTGTGCTGCTGCTCAAGTACTTATGGTTTCTGCTTGTATGACTGGAAAAGATGAAAACAAAATAGATCTTCTTCCAAGTTCTGATTTCGAAAAAAATCAAGTCTTGTTACATTCAAAACAACGAAATAGATATGAAAAATCATTTACGATGCCTGGTGCAGAAATTATTGAATTTTCATCAGAAGAAGAATTAAAATTACTAATTTCAAATAAAACTGCTTGTGTCGCTTATGTTTTAGCTCCTTGGCTAAGTAGAGGTTTAGGTTTAAGTAAAACCATAGATATAGCCCATGAAAAAGAAGTTCCTATAATAATGGATGCTGCAGCAGAACTACCTCCTAAATCTAACTTGTCAAAATTTATTGATATGGGTGTAGATTTAGTTGCTTTTAGTGGTGGAAAAGGAATTCAAGGTCCACAGTCGACAGGTTTTTTAGCAGGTAAAAAAGAATTAGTTGAAGCAGCCTTTATGAATTCCCTTAATCTTCATTCAGAACTTGCTGGAATAGGAAGGCCTATGAAAGTATCTAAGGAAAATATAGTTGGATTAGTAACGGCGCTACAAATGTTCATAGACTCAGATGAATCAAAAGAATGGAATGATTGGTTAGATAAGTCTCAAAATATTAAAAATTTAATTAAAAATATAGAAGGTATAATCGTTACAATTGAAGATGATGAAGAAACTAGACAAGGCCCTACTGTTGTAATAAGATTTGCTGATAATTATAAAGGTCCTCAATTAGATGAAATTTTATTTGAGTTAGAAAATGGTAAGCCTAATATTTTTGTTTCAACACAACCTAATATTAATGAAATAAGTCTCATTATGGTTAACGTCCAAGATGGGGAAGAAATAATAATTGGCGAAAGGTTAAGAGAAATTTTTTTAAATTAGGCTAGTCATCTATGGCTTCTGCTAATACCTCTGAAAGGAATTTCGCATTTCTAGACGTACCATCAATAATTTGTTGTTTGCATGAAACTCCAGTAATTACTACCGAGTCACTCTCATCGCTTTTTTTAAGAGCAGGAAACAATCTATCCTCAGCCATTTTCATAGAAATATCATAATTTTTCTTTTCAAAACCAAAAGAACCAGCCATACCACAACATCCAGCGTCAATAATTTTTGCATTGAAATTTTTTGGTAAGTTTAAAGCCACTTCTGTAGCTTTGGTTCCTATTAATGCTTTTTGATGACAATGAACTTGAATATTTATATTTGAGGATTTTTCATTCCATTTTATCTGTTCTTTTCCATCATTTGTTGTTTGAGCAATTATTTCTTCTAGCATAAATGTATTTTTAGAAACTTTCACAGACTTTTCACTTTTTTTAAGTAAATCTGGGTATTCATCCTTGAGTGTCATCATGCAACTTGATTCGCATCCAATAATTTTGTAACCTTTTTCAACATATTTGTATAAAAGATCAACATTATACTTAGCATTTTTAGCTGCTTGATCTAATAAACCTTTGGATATCATTGGTCGTCCACAACATTTTCTTTTTATTATTTCAATTTCATAACCTAAATTTTCTAATATTTTTGTTGCTGCAACACCTGATTCAGGATGATTAAAATTCATATAGGTATCATGAAATAATATAACTTTTCCTCTAGATTTAGAAGATTTAGTTTTATGAGACTTAAACCATTTTTCAAAAGTAAAGTTTGATAGTGCAGGTAAGGGCCTTCTACTATCAAATCCTAAAACTTTTTCGTTTATTTGCCTGAATAAAAATGATTTGAAAATTAGATTGGTTACAAATGAAAATTTTGAACCCAAAGAATTTAATAGATGTATATTACCTATGATTCTTGATGCTAAAGGAGTACCATTTTTTTTATTGTAATTGTATAAAAATTCGGATTTAATTTTTGCCATATCAACATTAGAAGGGCATTCAGATTTGCATGACTTACATTCAACACATAAGCTGAGTACTTTAAAAAGCTCTTTTGAGTGAAATTTTTCAAATGGAAGCTTGCCAGTAATAACACTTCTAAGTACGTTAGCTCTTCCTCTGGTTGAATGCATTTCTTCTCTAGTAGCTTGATATGAAGGACACATTGATCCAGCTTTTAGTTTTCTGCAAGCACCTACTCCTGTGCAATTTTCTATCGCAGAAGAAAATCCACCATCAGAACTCCAATCGTATTTTGTTTGCATATCTATTGTTTTATATTCTTCTCCATATCTTAAATTTTCGGTTAAGGGAGTAGTGTCAAATATTTTTTTAGGATTCATTATTCCCTTAG
Source organism: Methanobacteriota archaeon (assembly GCA_002720275.1). Classification (GTDB taxonomy): domain Archaea; phylum Thermoplasmatota; class Poseidoniia; order Poseidoniales; family Poseidoniaceae; genus MGIIa-I. The sequence goes on along the minus strand of PBHR01000027.1, from coordinate 28,729 downwards.
GGTCAAAAGTAGATTTCACTTCTCTGAAGTGATTTACTAAATCTTTTCCAAACATTTTTTCTGCCCAAGCTCCTCTAACAATTCCATCTCCATGCTCTCCACTCAGAGATCCTCCAAACTCTAAAACTAAATCGGAAACTTCGTCAGAAATTTTTTCCATTGTTTTTATTCCTTCTTTATCCTTTAAGTTAACAATGGGTCTAATATGTAAGCATCCAACAGATGCATGACCGTAATAGCCTGCCTCAGTATTATTAGAGCGAACAATCTCATCGAATCTTTTTACATACTCTGGTAGTTTCTCAGGTGATACAGCAGTATCTTCAACAAATGCAGCGGGTTTTGCATCGCCCGGTATATTCATTAGAAGACCTAAACCAGCTTGTCGCATTCCCCAAACTTGATTTTGTTCAGATTTAGTAAATAGTTTAGTCGCAGCATATGGCTTACCATTTTTTGACATTCTTGTATCTAATTTATTTAGTTTATCTTCAACTTCTTTTTCTGAGTTACCAGTCATTTCAACAACTAAAATATCTGAGGGTTCACCTTCTAAAAAAGTTAAGTTTCTAGAAAATCCTAACGATTCTCTGGCTTGGCGTATTATCATTTCACCTATGTGTTCTACCGCAGCTGGATTTTCTTCTAGTGTAGCGACAGTAGCTTCCATAGCAGAATTAATATCTTTGAAATGAAGTATTGATAGGGCTTTGAATTTTGGTATTTCTTCTAGTTTTACTTTTGCATTTGTAATTGCTGCAAGTGTACCCTCAGAACCAACCATTAATTTTGATAAATTTAGTTTGTTTGTTTTTTGTATGAGGTCTAAATTATAACCTCCAACTCTTCTGAGAATTTTCGAAAATCTTTTTTCAACCTCAGGGGAAGAATTTTTTGCAATTTCAATTAAGTTTTTATATATATTACCTTCGAAGGAGTTTGATTTAGATTTGATAATTACTTCCTCTAAGTCTAATTCTCTAAAATCAGCAACAGATCCATCTGACAGGACCACTTCCATATCAATAATTTGATCAACTGTTTTTCCGTAGACCACAGAATGTGCTCCACATGAATTATTTCCTAACGCACCTCCGACATTAGCTCTAGATGTAGTACTTGGATCTGGAGTGAAAAAAAGATTGTGATTTCTGATTTGGCTATTAAGTTGATCGATTGTAATACCAGGTTGAGTTTTAACCCACTTTTCTTCTGGGTTTACTTCAATAATATTATGTAAATATTTTGAAAAATCTATAACTATTGAATGATTAACAGTTTGTCCTGAGAGCCCTGTTCCTCCACCTCTAGGAAGTATACTGACATTATTTTTATATGCTATTTTAATTATGTTTGAAACATCTTCTTTGGAATGCGGTAATACAACTCCTATAGGTTCCATAGAATAAATAGATGCATCTGTCGAATACATCTGTCTAGTGATAGCATCAAACCTTACTTCTCCTGAAATATTTTTTTTGAGCTCATTTTCTAGATCAGTATAGGATGAATTAATTTTTCTATTTAATGTACTAACCATTATTTTCTAATCTTTATGGTTTTTTTTCATCTTTAATAAATGAAAATAATATACTACCCATTATAATAGAAATTATTATGGCTAAGGAAAGGTATACATCTCCTAATTCGCTAATTATATGAAAACCATGAAATAAATATTCGACAATCATTTTGAGCCCTATAAAACCTAAAATTAAAGCCAATCCATATTGAAGATATCTGAATATATTTACCATGCCAGCAAGTAGGAAATATAAAGGTCTCATACCGAGTATAGCCATAGTGTTAGAGCTCCATACAATAAATGGGTCATCAGTAATTCCAAAAACAGTAGGAATAGAGTCAATTGCAAAAATTATATCGGATGTTTCAAGTACTATTACAACCATTAAAAAAGGTGTAGCATATCGGACATTTTTTATTTTAGTAAAAAATTTGGTTCCATGATATTCCTTAGTTACGGGCATTATTTTTTTGAAAGCTTTAACCGCAAGGTTATTTGATGGGTCAACTTCATGGTCACCAGCGAAAGCTAATTTATAAGCAGTGTATATCAAGAAACCACCTAAAATAAGTAAAAACCATGAAAAGGTATTTATAGCAGCAACACCTATTGTTATGAATAATGCTCTAAAAATAAGAGCTCCAAGTATCCCGTATAAAAGCCCTTTTGCTTCGAATTTTTTAGGGAGTTTAAAATACTTAAATATGACTATAAAAACAAATAAATTATCAAGACTTAATGCTCTTTCCGCCACGTATGCTGTGGTGTACTCAATACCTAATCTTGTTGAACCAATATCTATGAATATCCAGGCACCAATCGCTGCAGCTACTCCAGTCCAAAAAAGTGTTCTGTAAGCAGCCTCTTTCATTGATACTTCTTTTGTATGACGAGAGTACCACAAATCAATTATTAATGCGATTACAAGTACAATATTAAAAATTATCCAGTGCGAAAAAGTTACCATTAAATTTCCAATTACTAAGTTTTATAAATTTATAATATTTTACTTATTATATATACTTGATTACCTCTTGGAGTAGTAACATTTACCTCTTCTCCGACATTTTGACCAAGAACTGCAGATCCAAGTGGTGATACCGTTGAAATTTTTCCGTCTAGAGGATTTGCTTCATTGGCCTCTACTAGTTGATATTTACCGGAATTTTTCGTAGACTTTTCTGTTAATTCAAGCTTAGAGCCTATTTGGACAATACTAGTATCACTCTTTGAACCATCTATAACTACTGCTGCTTTTAGAATCGCTTCAATTTCTTTGATTTTTCCTATTGTCATACCCTGACTTTCCCTTGCTGCTTCAAGTGGAGCGTTCTCTCTCACATCACCATCTGCTGCTGCTTTTTGAATTTCAGAAGTTAGTTTAATTCTTTCTTTCTGAAGTGCTGCTAGTTGCTTATTCATCTCATTATATCCACTCTGTGTTAGTCTAATAGTTGGGCTAGAAATCATAGATTTCCCCTTGGAAGCAACTTTAGATTTACGCAACCTTAAGTGTGTTGCTAGATTTAAATCTACATATTCTTTCTTTTTTATAAAAATTAAGAATTCTTTAGTAGAAGTGATTCTATCGCTAAGATCTCTAGAAGTATTTTTTGGACCAAAATTTTCATTATATTCACCAATTTCAGAAGGAGCTATAGAAGATGTGAGCCTTTCTCCGCCAATCCATCTAACAAATTTTGCAACGTCTGATTGAGCGTTTCTCTTATTTTTTTTTGGTAATTGTTTGACATACTCTTGAAATGCATCATTTATACTTATTGAAATTTCATCTTTAGATTCTACATTTTTTGTGATTTCTTCGCTCATAATTAATTTTTCCCACTAGATATTTAAACTTAAACCACTTTTAATGATAATTCTGAAATTCCTTTAAGACAAATCAACTAGTTATTTTTTCCATTGACATTAGGTTATTTAGGCTATTAAAATTATTAAACAAATAAAATAACTTTTTTGAAATTATGCCTAAACGTACATATCAGCCTAAAAACAGAAGAAGAATGAGAGTTCATGGATTTCGATCAAGAATGAGTTCAAAGAATGGTCGTTCTGTTTTAGCTAGGCGCAGAGGTAAAGGCAGACTGCGTTTAACAGTATAGTTAATTTGGACTTTTCTCGAAAATATCGTATTACTAACACTAAGGAATATAGAGAAGTTTATAGGTCAGGTACTTGGTATATTAGTCCGTTATTAGATGTATCCGCCAAAACTAATACATTGGGAATTACTAGGTTAGGTTTGTCTGTTCCTAAGTCAGTTGGTAGTGCACACGAAAGAAATTTATTAAAGAGAAGATTAAGAAATTTATTTATATGTATAGAGAATAAAAAAAAAGGTTGGGACATAGTAGTTATACCAAAGAGAGAATCATTAGTAACAGACTTTAAATTATTTAGAAAAACTTTTATAGATTCTTTACATTTCTTATCTATTATTCCCAAAAATATTATAAATTCCGAAGAAGTTAATGAAAAATAGAATAATAAAATTAGTTTGGAAGTTTTATAAGCTTTCAATTTCACCATACTTACCTAGTCAATGCAGGTACTATCCTACTTGTTCTGAATACTCTTATCAGGCTTTTTCTGAATTTGGGATAACTAAGGGGATTTATATGAGTGTAGTTAGAATTTTAAAGTGCCGTCCATCGAATAAAGTTATATTTGACCCTGTAGAGATTCAGGAGAAAAATTTAAAATGATAAATAAAACTAAATTATCAATTTTATTAGTTATTTTATTTACGATATTTTTTTCGGGTTGTATGAATGATCTTTCTCCTCAAGGAGGCTGGGCAGATCCCTTACTAGATGATGAAAAAATTATTATACCAACTAAAAAAGGTGAGTTCGTTCAATTTGATATAAACACAAATAGTGTTAATAGAAACTGGGGTTATAAAAATAATGTTAGCGTAGGTTCTACATACTCAAGCCCTATATCCCTTGGCAATGGTCTTATTGGAACAGCATATTCTTGTAGAGGCGATGATTGTGAAGGTCAGATTTATAAAATAAATAAAAATTCGGGTTTATTATTATGGGGAGAGGATGGATATCAATTAAAGACAAAATTAATTGGGCCTATAGCTAAACTTGATAATGATAAGATATATGTTTCTACTTCCTCAATATCCGATACAAATAATTCTGATCAAGGTTATTTATTTGAATTTATTTTAGATGATAATTACTTGTATGAATCTTGGAGACTTCCCCTATCTGGGGCATCTTGGGGAGGTGTGCTCATAAACGAATCGATCGCTTATGTTCCGACAATGTCCGGACACTTATACGCTATAGATTTGTCATCTGATGAAAACTATATAAATCCCGACGATAGAATTCTTTGGACTTTTGATTCCAAAGGCGCAATTTACACTTCTCTATACATAAAGGGTGATTATATATATTTTGGAGATTTCTCGAATACATTTTATAGATTAAATATTTCTAACAACAAAAGAAATTCTGTTACTGGATTAGACTCCTCATTGGGAGAATGGGAAAAAAAATTAGATTCTTGGATTGGAACTCCAGCAATCATTGAAGATGAAAGTTTATTTGTTTTTTCTTTGGCAGGAGATATATATTCACTGAAGGTTGATAGTGGTGAAACAATTTGGAAAACTAAAATTCCAGATGGTCAAATAGTTTCTAGCCCTGTTCTATTTAATCGTAGCAGGGGAACTGTCACAGAGCGTTCTCTAGCTATTCCGTCTTCAGAGAAAAATGTTTATATAATTTCTGTGTTAGATGGCAGAGAGCTTGGAATATTTATTACTGAAGACTCAGTTGTTTCAAGTCCTATATATCATGACGACAGAATTTATTTGCAAACCAATAATAATGAATTTAAGTGGTTTTCGACTATTTCTACTAATCTTGAGGGTTGTGTTGATTTAAATTCTGGGGGGTTCTGTGATGATTAGAATTTTAAATTTTTATTGGTTTTGGAGTATCTAGATGGAATTTTTAGGAACTTTATGGTTAGAAATAATAATGAGGCCAATGATTAATAGTTTGGCGGCACTTTATTATTTATTATTTTCGAATTTTGGACTAAGTATAATCGTTTTTACAATTTTTATTCGAATATTAATGATCCCTCTAACTATTAGGCAGACAAGTCAGATGAAAAAATTACAATCAATACAGCCGAAAATGAAGGCTATTCAAGAGAAGTATAAAGGCAAATCAGGTGATGCACGAAGAAAAATGTCATCTGAGACCATGTCCCTATATAAAGAAGCTGGAGTAAGCCCTATTGGATGTCTAGGTCCGATGATAATTCAAATGCCATTATGGATAGGTTTATATCGTGCGATAGTTCAAACTATGCCTTCTACTCCCGAAGGAATGGCGAAATTATCTACACTATTCTACTCTTGGAATCCTGCTATTTCAGTAGTTCCTTTTGATAGTGAATTTCTTGGAATTTTGCTAGTCGACTTAGTTTCTAGCGCTTATTTTCCATGGAACTATTTATTGCCTGTTTTGGTAGGAGTATCTATGTTCATTCAGCAAAAAATGACAACGAACCCTACTTCAGACCCTAGGCAAAGACAGACTAACCAAATGATGCTTTGGATGATGCCGATTATGTTTGGTTTTTTTACGTGGCAATTTCCAGCAGGTTTAGGTTTATATATATTATTTTCAAACATTGTTGGTGTAATCATACAATATTATGCAAGTGGAAAGCAGCCGATAGAACTTTTTGGTAACTTATATCTTGGTACAGAACAAACTCGTTTGGAAAGAAAGCAACTTTTAGAAATGGAATCTAATCCAAATACAAAAAATAATAATAAGGAGGAAAGTAGCAATGACGAAGATGAAGAAATTCTCGGGAAAAACGGTAGACGAAGCAACAGAAATCGCACTAAAAGAGATGGACGTCGAGCTAGAAGAAATAGACATAAAGGTAGATAATCCTGGTAGATCAGGAATTATGGGCTTTGGAGGAGAACCAGCAGAAATTACTGTCACGCTTTTGAATACTGAAAAAAGTACAAAGACTAAAAAGAAATCAGTGGCTAAAAATAAAAAGAAATCAGTGGCTAAAAATAAAAAGAAATCTGATGTAAAACCCAAAGCAACAAAAAATATTACTTCTAAAGATGCAGAACCTGTCGATAGTGAATCTCCTGGAAACATCAATGAAGTTGAACAACTATCTTCAGAACTTTTAGATTACTTTTTAAGTTCAATAGGAGTAGTAGCAGATACATATATTCGTGAAGATTCAAACAATTCAAGGGTATCATTTGAAATAGAAGGTGAAGATTCGGCATTACTTATTGGTAAAAGAGGTGAAACTCTTCAGTCAATACAATTTTTAGTTAGAATGATCACTAGTAAACAATTAGGAAGAAAATCAAATATACAAATTGATATTGAAGATTACAGAAGAAGAAGGGTTAGGACTCTCAGAAACATTGCAAAAAATCTAGCAAGAGAAGTCATTAACTCAGGTGAAGAAAGAACGCTGGAACCAATGTCAGCTGTAGACAGAAGAATAATACATGTAACTCTTTCTAAAAACCCTAAAATACTTACAGAATCAGAGGGTAAAGGCAGAGATAGATTTGTCGTAGTAAAACCAAAATAAATTTTTTATGAAAAATAAATTTTTGTATGATTTTATTTCTGTTGGTAGCCTATCCTATGATAGAAATAAATATGACGAAGTCATAGACGATAAACTTGTTGCTGGTGGAGCAGCGGCTTACTCAGCTAAAACTTCTATAAATTTAGGATTAAGAACAGGGATGATTACAGCATTTAATGAAGATTATCCTTTAAAGAAATATTTAAAACAAGTAGATCTTATAACAAAAAATAAAGCTAACTTGCCGATATTTTATAATTATTTTTCAGGTCAAACTCGAGAACAAAAATTATTCGATTTTTCTACTGATATTACTAATAAAAATTTACCAGAAAATCTTTCTTCAAAAATTCTTTTTGTTGCACCCTTATTTGATGAAATTTCTTCTGATTGCTATGAATGGTTCGATCATGAAATTTCATGCTTAGTTCCATCTGGTTGGTTTAGAGAAAAGCGTGACAATTCAAGTATTTTCCTTAAAAATAATATTTCAAAAATTCATAAAGGAAAGTGGGATATAATAGTTGTCTCAAGCGATGAAATACGTTCAAGTAATATTAATTTATCAGATCTAATTAATATTTCTAAATATCTTTGTGTAACAAAAGGTAATGACGGGGTTGAAATTTTTTTAAATGATGAGAATTTTTCAATACCAGCATTTGAAGTTATTCATAAGAATCTTAATGGGGCAGGAGATGTCTGGGCTGCTTCATTCACTATAGCGATTTCTCAGGGTAAAAATCATATTGAATCAGCCAAGTTTGCTAATGCATGCTCTGCAATATCAATTAAGTATAAAGGATTAGATTTTACATTTAATGAAAGAGAAATTTATCAATTAGTTGATTCTTTATAATTAATAATTTCATTAATTACTTCTTTTTTATTAATTAGACCACCTGATTGTTTCCACAGTATTTTATTATCATTAGACAATATGAGATAACTTGGGGTTGTAAAAGCATTTAATTTTTTTATTAGCTCAAAGTTGTTTTGGTTACTTACATCTAATTTTAACAACTTAACACTTAAACTAAATTGATCAACTAGCTCAAGTTCTATCTCTCTTATAAATGGTTCATTGATTAAGCAACCGATACAAGTTTTTGAGTATACTTGAACAAATTTAATCTTATCGTCACTTAGTTCGTTAGGTGAGTTTACTTTTTGGTCTAATTCTTTTGGAGAGAAATAATTGATTGTTATAAAAATTATAAAAATACTTAGAGAAAATAAAAATAAAAATGAAATTTTATTTTTTGTTATTTTGAAAAATATGAATAATAAAATAATTAATAAAATAGGTATAAAGATTACTAAAGAATAATGGTTAATAAAATTACTCATTAACTAATTTTTCCCAACCATAAGTATGGTTGATCCAGCAATTATCCATAAAATTATATTGATTATTGTTGGAAGATCAGACACCAAAATTTTTTCTGGAGTTTCGCCTTTATTATCATGAAAAAGTAAGTATATATATCTTATAATTCCGAAGGCAACAAAAGGTATTGTTATCATCATAGAATTATTATCTGGAACGTTAGAGTTTGATTCTGAGTTAAAAGTGTATAGTGTGTAGCATATTAGCGTTGCGGATGAAACAATATTTAAAATACTATCAATGAAGGGTATGGAGTATTTACTAAGTACAATTCTTTGGTCGTAATTATTTGATTGCTCCAAATTTTTCATTTCTGCTCGACGTTTACCAATAGCTAACATTAATGATCCAAGCCCAGTAACCACATAAAGCCAAGGTGAAATAGTAAGGTCTAATTCAACCTGATTTTCATTAATAGTTATTATAGAATAATCGATTGCAATTGATCCCATAATTGCCCTTATAACAAAACTTGCTGATATGCACAAAATATCTATTATTACTAAATTCTTTAGATATAGGCTATAAAATAAATTAATTATTAAATAAGTAAATGTTGCCAATAACATTTGGTAAGAGATGATATAAGAAAGAGTAAGGCTAGTAATAATTAATATTATTGCAATGGTTATTGCGAGCTTGCCTGAAATATCACCGTTAGCAATAGGTCTGTTTTTCTTAACAGGATGATTTTTATCTTGATTGATATCTGTGAGGTCATTTATATAGTAGACAGCAGAAGAGATTAGTATTGCTATTCCAAGGGCTAATAATGACTTCAAAATTATAGAAATTACTCCTGAAATATCTTGTTGACTGAACCAAATATTAATTGTGAAGAAAAGAGGAATTAATACAAGAAAGTTTTTTGTTATCTGTTGTGGCCTAGACGTAACTATTATTTGTTTAAATTTTTTCATAACCTATTGATTTTATAATAATATAATCAGATTATGATATAAAATGTTTTGTAATTACGATGTTAAAAAAAGAAAAAATCAAACTTAATGCTCTCTTAAAAGAGAAAAATATAGCAAAAGACTTAAGGCATGCTGAGGCATTAATTTTGTCTGGTAAAGTAATTTTAAATAACGGTAAAATTTATCCTACCCCTGGTTTGTTAGTTGATAAAAATATTGATTTGAAAATTTTAGATTCGCCTGATTTTGTATCTAAAGGTGGATATAAGTTGAAATTTGGCCTAGATAAATTTGAAATAGATATTAAAAATTTTATATGTTTAGACATTGGATCTTCGACTGGTGGATTTACAGATTGTTTGCTTCAAAAAGGTGCTAAAAAAGTTTATTCTGTTGATGTAGGTAGGGGTCAATTACACAACAAATTAAGGAATAATAAAAAAGTAATAAGTCTAGAAAGAACGAATGCGGCTTTTGGATTAAGCATATCTGATATTATCGAATTTTTGGTGGCAGATGTATCATTTACTTCATTAAGCACAGTGCTTAAAAAAAATTTAAGTTTACTTAAGAGCAATGCTGGTTTGCTAGTATTGTTAAAACCACAATTTGAAACTCAGAAAAAACTTGTTCCAAAGGGTGGAATAATAAGGGATAATTCAGTTTATGCTTCTGTTATTGGAAAATTTATACATTGGGCGACAAAAAACAAACTTAGGATATTAAATATTTCAAAATATAATCATGATAAAACTAACATTAATACAGAGTTTTTGATCTATCTAAAAAAATATTAGTAATAATTTTGATAATTCTTATTATATTTTATTGACCAAAATTCATTTCAAAGTTAGAGTGGCAGTGTGCATAAAATTTTTCTTTAATTATTATTCAAATTGACAAAAATAAATTATTTTAATAGACAAGATAAACCTCATGAGGAATGTGGTATTGTTGGGGTATATAATCCAAAAAAAAATGTTGCAAAAGATTTGTTTTTTGGGTTATTTTCTTTACAACATAGAGGCCAAGAGAGCGCAGGTATAGCGACTACGTCTGGCTTTGGAATCAACTTAGAAGCAAACATGGGCTTAGTCTCTCAAGTATTTAATGAGAAAAATATATCTAAATTGCCTGGTGGTATTGGTATTGGTCATACTAGGTACTCAACAATGGGTGGGAGTAAAAAAAATAATGCACAACCATTGATTACTTCAGGTATAAGAGGTGAAATTGCAATAGGCCATAATGGTAATGTTATAAATGCATCTGAATTAAGAGAAGAATTAGCCATAGAATTTGGTTCAAAATTTGAGAGGTCATCAGATACTGAAGTTATTTTAGAGATGTTTGCAAATGCACCAGGAAAAAATTGGTTTGAAATATCTTCATATGTTATGAGAAGGCTAAAAGGTGCTTATTCTTTAGTAATAATGAATGATGACGAGCTAATTGCTGTAAGAGACCCCCTTGGTATCAGACCGTTATGCTTAGGAAAACTTGATGATGGATGGGTAGTTGCCTCAGAAAGCTCAGCTCTTGATAATTTAGGAGCTGATTTTATAAGAGAAATAGAAAATGGTGAGACATTAGTTATAAACTCTGAGGGAGTAAAATCTAAAATATGGAAGGGTTCAAGTAAGGATCATAAAATGTGTATATTTGAGCATATATATTTTGCTAGGCCAGATTCAGTACTAAATGGGGAATTGGCATATGAGACTAGATTTAGGCTTGGATCTCAATTGTTCAAAGAACATCCAGTAGAAGCAGATATCGTTGTGGGAATTCCAGATTCTTCTACTCCTCATGCTGCAGGCTTAGCTGCTGAGTCTAAAATACCTTATTCTGACGCAATTATTAGAAATAGGTATGTAGGTAGAACATTTATAAACCCTGATCAAAGTTCTAGAGATACAAATGTTGCTAATAAGTTTAATCCTATGAAAGAGATTATCAATGGGAAAAGATTAATTGTCGTTGATGATTCGATAGTTAGAAGTACTACTATCAAAAAAGTAATAGCCATGCTAAGAAAAGCAGGGGCAAAAGAAATTCATGTAAGAGTTGCGTCTCCTCCTATAAAATCTACATGTCACTTTGGAGTTGATATGGCTACCTTAAGTCAGTTGATTGCAGCGAATAAAACTAATGAAGAAATAAGAGACTTGATTAAAGCAGACAGTTTAGCTTACTTGTCAGTTAAAGGATTAGAGCAAGCTACAAAATCGAGAAAATCTGAATATTGTAAAGGGTGTTTTACAGGGAACTATCCTATACCTGTGCAATTAGAAATGGATAAATTAACTTTAGAAAAAGAAATAAAAATATGAAAAATAAAAAGCCTAAAACATATTTAGAATCAGGTGTAGACCTGGGTAAAGCTAAAATTTTAAAGGAATCAATTAAAGATATTGCTGAATCTTCTTTTAATAAAAATGTAATTTCCGGGCCTGGGGCATTTGGGGGAGTATTCAATCATAGTGATACAGATGAAGACTACTTGGTTTCAAGCACAGATGGAGTTGGAACTAAATTAAGAATTGCAAACATACTTAATAATCATTTTACAGTTGGAGAGAGTATAGTAAATCATTGTATTAATGACATATTACCATCTGGAGCCACACCTTTATTTTTTTTAGATTATATAGGGGCAAATGGATTTGATACAAAAAAGGTTACAGAGATAGTTCAAGGTATTTCATATGCTTGTAAACAAGCTAACTGTGTTCTTTTAGGCGGAGAAACAGCATCTATGCCGGATACGTATAATGATGAAGATTATGATCTGGTTGGATTTATTGTAGGAAAAGTTAAAAAGGTAGATTATTTATCACCTTCTAAAACATCAGCAGGGGACTTAATTTTAGGCTTGCCATCTAATGGTCTGCATACAAACGGATACTCATTAGTAAGAAATATTTTTGATACAGAAAAGAACCCTGAAATACTGGAAGAGATAGTTCCGAAAACCGATAAAAAATTAGGAGAAATACTATTGTTACCTCATAAGAGTTACCTTGATGATTTATCACCGATATTAAAAAATATTAATGGATTATCCCATATAACTGGGGGTGGTTTTTATAAAAATATTCCTAGGTCGATTGGTGAAAATCTTTCAGCTGAAATTCAACTAGATGCTTGGACTACTCCTGCAATTTATGAATTTATAAAGCAAGAAGGTAACGTGGACTTAGATGAAATGTATAGAGTATTCAATATGGGAATAGGTATGGCCGTTTTTATTAATCCAGAAAAATATGATGAAATAAAAAAACAATTACCTAATTCAATTGTAATCGGTAAATTGGTAGAAAATTTCAAAGAAAAAGATAGTGTAAAATTAATTGGTCTATAACAATAATTTAGGGAGAGCAAATGAGAGCTTTAATTTCTGTTTCTGATAAATCTAATCTAGATTTTTTAGCTAAAGAATTTATTGAACTAAATATAGAGATAATAAGTACAGGTGGTACTGCAGACCACCTAAGAGAATTAGGTATAAGTGTAATTGATGTAAGTACAGTTACTGGTTTTCCTGAAATACTAGATGGTAGGGTAAAGACTTTAAATCCTTTTATACATGGAGGTCTTTTAGCTAAAAAATCAGATCCAAATCATATTAATCAAATAGAGGATCATTCCATTAAAAAAATTGATATAGTAATAAATAATTTATATCCATTTAATAAAACTATTTCAAAAAAAAATGTAAGTCTAAATGAAGCCTTAGAAAATATAGATATTGGTGGTCCGGCTATGACAAGGGCTGCTGCAAAAAATTTCGAAGATGTTCTTGTTGTAGTTGATCCAAACGATTATAAAAATTTTATTCAGCAAATAAGAGAAGAGAATATTACTTTAGATTATAGAAAACATCTTGCTTCAAAAGCATTTCAACATACAGCTGCTTATGATGCAAATATAGCAAGTTTTCTTGCAGATGAAAAATTAATTTACCCAAACGAATTATCAATGACATGGAAAAAAATATCAGAAACTAGGTACGGTGAAAACCCCCACCAAAAATCAGCAGTATATTCAAACATAAATGAGAATAATGGAATAGTTAATTCAAAACTTCTTCATGGATTGGATATGTCTTATCTAAATTATTTTGATGCAGATGCTTCATGGGATATCGTAAATCAATTCTCAGAACATTGCGTTGCAATAATTAAGCATGCTAATCCCTGTGGTTTATCAACTAATAATAATCAAACGAAAGCATATAAAAATGCTTTTTCTGGTGATACAATATCAGCTTTTGGAGGAATAGTTGGATTTAATTCAACAGTTACTCATGAAACGGCTCTGGAAATGAAAGGTGTACTATATGATGTAATTGTAGCTCCTGATTACGAAAAATCTGCGCTAGAATTATTAAAACAAAGAAAACGTACAAGAGTTCTCCAAGTATCCAAAACAGTAAATAACTCACTACAAATAAGGAATGTGTCTGGAGGTGTTCTTGTTCAAGAAAAAGATAACAAATTTGATAATTATGATAAATGGGAATGTGTAACAAAAGAAAAGCCCAACCAAAAAAATATTTTAGATATGGAATTTGCTTGGAAAGCATGTAAATATATTCATTCAAATGCAATTGTCTTTGCGAAGGATCAAATGATCAAAGGAATGGGTGCCGGCCAACCAAACAGAGCTATTAGTGTTTATCTCGCAGGAAAGAATTTGCTTGATGATGATAAAAATTTCATTATGGCCAGTGATGCTTTTTTCCCTTTTCCAGATGGTATAGAATTAGCTCATAAATATGGTGCATCAATAATTATTCAGCCTGGAGGTTCTATTAATGATAAAAAAGTTATAGAATGTGCTGATAACCTAGGAATAGTTATGATGTTTACGAATACTAGACACTTTCTACATTAATTTTATACATGAATAAAAAAAGTATTGACATAGTTATACCTGTCTTAAATGAAGAGAAGTCATTACCTATTTGTTTAGAAAAGATATTAATTTATATAAATGACAATAAACAGTATAAATGGCATATCATTATTGCTGATAACGGTTCAAATGATTCTACCAATTTAATCGCAAGTTCATATGCGGGAAAATATAAAAATATTTCTCTTGTTACTTTATCTAAAAGAGGAAGAGGTAGAGCTCTTAAAAAAGCTTGGTTGTCATCAGATTCAGATGTAAGTATGTATATGGATGTAGATTTATCTACTGATTTGAAGTTTACTACATTATTGGTAGATGAGATAACTAAAAATAATTATGATATATCTATAGGCTCAAGATTACACAAAAAATCAAAAGTATACGATAGAACTCCATTTAGAGAATTCACTTCTAGGGCATATAATCTCTTAATCCATATAATTTTTCCTTTTCCAGGGTTTAAGGATGCCCAGTGTGGATTCAAGGCTATTTCAAAAAATATAAGAAAAGATTTATTGAATAAAATAAAAGATAATGAATGGTTTTTTGATACAGAATTATTATTGTTATCAAAAAAGTATGGGTATAAAATTTCAGAAATACCTGTGATATGGAAAGATGATCCAGATACTAGGGTAAATGTTATATCTACGGCAGTAAAAGATATTAAAGGTCTTTTGAGAGTGCGATTTAATTTTTAGATAAATCATAGGTAACGTTTTATAATTTAAAATATAAATATGACATCATTAAATGAACAAGATAAATTTCAATCCCCATTTGTAACATATAATTCTGTAGTTACAGGTGCAACTGCAGATAACGAATTATCTAGGTCAATGACAATTTTGAGAAACGAAGGGATAAATCCTATAGTTGTTATGGAAATTACTTCTGAGTCAACAGGAGTTTTGTGTGGGGTAACAGAGATTCAAACATGGCTAAGAGACTGGTTGTTTTCCTTACCAAAAAATTCTAGAGGACTTTGGTCAGTTCAAGAAGGTAGCAATATTAATAAAGGCGAGGTTGTAGCAAGAATTGTTGGACCATACGCGTCTTTTGGCCTATACGAAACTGCAATATTAGGTTCGTTGTCATCTTCTTCTGGTTGGGCTACGGCAGCAAAAGAGTGCGTTAAGGCTGCAAATGATATTCCTATTGTTTGCATGGGTGCTAGAAATATACATCCTCAGGTCGTAGGAGTAATGGATTATTCAGCTAGAATAGGCGGATGTGCAGCAACATCTACTGCTGTTGGTTCAGATTTACATGGTGGTACCCCGTCTGGAACTATGCCACATTCAATGATACTGTTATTTGGTGATACATTGAGAGCTGTATTAGCTTTTGACAAGCATATGGCTGCTGATGTCCCTAGAGTTGCACTTGTTGATACATTTAGAGATGAGGCTCAAGAATCAGTTGAAATAGCTAGGTCATTGAAGAGAAAATTAAGAGGAATTAGGCTTGATACCCCCAAGGAGAGAGGTGGAGTCACTCCAAGTATGGTTTTTGAAATTCAGTCAAGATTAAGAAATGAAGGATTTGATAATGTTGATATATACGTTAGCGGTGGATTAAATCCTGAAAGAATAAAGGAATTTGTCGATAGTCAGGCCCCAGTTATTGGCTTTGGTGTTGGAAATTATATTTCTTCTGCTAGTCCTCTATCTTTTACTGCAGATATAAAGGCTATTCAATCTGATAAAGTAAAATTTGATAACAGTAATATTGATGATGTAGATCAGATAATAGAAAATTTCCAACCTATTTCCAAACGAGGCAGACTACCTGGAATAACAGAAAATAATAAATTAGTTAGACTCTTTTAAAGAACGCAAACATAGTTTTATTGCATGAGAATCAATATTTTTTACTTTTGCCCACTCAGCAATTCTTAATCCCACTACCCATATTATCCCTTTTTCATTTTCTAATACTATTGTTTCTTTTCTGTTTCTGTTAGGTATGTTTTGTCCTTTAAGAAAATTATATGCGTTGATTTCTTTTTTCATTCCCAAAGGTCTAAATACATCATTTCTTTTAATAGTTCGTAGTTTAATTGAATCTAAAGAAATATTCTCAGAAATATAAACTGCTAGTTTATTGCTAGGAGGAAAAATACTAGGAAATTTTTCTAATTTTGCGCTCAAAGAATATTTTGTATTGGGTAAACTAATGGTATTGGTTTCTTCTAATTTAGGATAATTAAGTTTAGTAAATTTTTTACTAGTTATTATTTCAGTTTTTGAATTATTTTGAGCATCTAAAAATACAAATGTTTCCTTGTCAAAATATAGAATGATTTTTCCAGGTAGATATACTTTTTTTCCGCTATTTCCATATATTAGTTTTGAGATTTTTATAATATGTTTTTTATCCAAACTTCCCTTATGAATATAATTTGTGCTCCAAATTTTCATTATGACTTTTGCCGTAAGATCTATAGGCAATTTATTGAGAATATCTCTATTGTAAGTATTTTTTTTATTAGTTATAATTTTTTTATAATATTTATCAGTGATCCAATCTAAAATTTTGATTTCTGAACTTATATTTTTTGTGAGTTTAGAAATATTTTCTATGCTTCTATTTGTGACTTTATTTAGTTCTGGTATAACACCTAATCTAATCTTATTACGAGTGTAAATTTTTTTTTGATTTGAAAGATCATTTAAGGGTTTTACTTTGTTTATTTCACAATACTTTATGCATTCAGATTTTCTAATATCTAACATTGGTCTTAAAATTTTCAGAGAACTATTCTTTGATAAGATTTTCATACCGGATATTCCTGCGATACCTGATCCTCTTATTGAGTTATGAATAACTGTTTCAGCTTGATCATCCATAGTGTGTCCTACAAGTACAATATCCGTATCATATTTTTTTGCCATAGAGTTGAAAAACTTGTATCTTTCATTTCTTCCGGCTAGTTCTAGTGAAATCTTTTGTTGTTTTGATACTTTTCGTATATTAATTTTATTAGATAGAAAATTAATAGAAAGATTTTCACATATTTTTCTAGATTCTTCTTCGTGTAGATCAGAATTTTTTTCTATTAAGTGATTAAGGTGTAATGCAATTATTTTTCTAGGTTTGTTCTTAAAAAAAAATTTCAAACCTAATAATAATGCAGTAGAGTCTGGGCCTCCAGAAAAACCTACTAATACATTTTTATCAATATCATCGATGTATTTATCTAGGTTTTTTGAAAATATAGTAAAAAAATTTGAATTAGCATTCATATTTAGTCAGTTTTTGGTGAGTTTATGGTTGCTTCAGAAATCTTAGTGATTCTAATGCTAGTAATCTTTGAATCTTCCATCTCATTTATTTCCATTCTAAGATCATTAAAAATAATTTTTGCACCAAGTTTGGGAATTATTTGAGCATTGTCAAGAAAAAATCCCGCTAATGTCTCATAATCGCCTTCAGGTATTTCTAGTTCTAATTCATCATTAATATCATCTATATTTATGCTACCATCTACAACGAATGTATTTTCGTTTATTGAAATATAATCTTTTTCTATTCTTTCTCCTTCTTCACTAGATTTTCCAACAATTTTTTCTACTAATTTACTCTGTGTAATTAAACCAGAGATACCACCAAATTCATCTATGACTAATGCTATTTTGTGTCCAAACTTTTGCATTTCTTCAAATAAATTGTCTAACTGTTTAGTTTCAGGTATAAAAAAAGGTTTTCGCATCAATTTTGTGACAATTTGTTCAGCTGGAGAAGAAGTGCTAGGTATCTTACCTATGATATCTTTAACCGATAATATTCCTACAACATTATCTTTATCATCTTCAAATACTGGAAACCTGGTATGAGGATTACTATTATAAGCACTCATAAAATCACTAAAATTCGTATTTGTTTTTATCCATATTATTTCTGTTCTTGGAGTCATTAAATCTCTAACTTCCATCTCACTAAACTTGAATATATTATCTAGCATTTCTCCTTTAGATTCTTCTACAGTACCTTCTGCTTCACCTATATCAATTAAAGTTCTAAGCTCAGACTCCGTGACTATGGGTTTTGTGAGAGTCTCTTTACCACCGAGTAGTTTAATTATAATTTTTGGAAAAAGAGTGAATATAAAAACTAAAGGCCATGTCAATTTTATTAGTAAGTTCACAACCCTAGCATTTCTTAATGCTATTGATTCGGATGATAATACTGCTAACGTTTTAGGTGTTAATTCTCCCACTATAACAATAAGAATTGTGCTTATAACAGTTGCTANTATAGTCGAAGTTANAGAAGGNTTNCCCCCACCAATTGTTGATATTGCAAGAGTNGTACCAACAGATGCNACNACTACGTTAAANANNTTTCCAAGTAATAAAATTGTNCCAAAAAACTGTTCNTAGTTATTTAGNATTTTTATTACAGATTTAGCTCTAGANTCTCCTTCTTCAAGAAGATTTTCTATTTTATATCTATTTGAGTCTAAAATTGCTGCTTCNGTAGCACTTATAAAAGCGCTACCAATNAGCCCAGTCAAAATAATTATTATTGATATGGTCAATTATTCACCAAGAATTAATATTACATAAATTATGATTATTTCATTCTACAATTAAATTCATTACTTTATCTATATTTTTTCAGGTTCCTCAGAATTTCGAATTGTATCTTCAATTTTATTTCTGATTTCCATATTATCTCTAAGAAAAATTCTGGCTGATTCCCTACCTTGACCCAACCTGGTATCTTTATAGGAGTAAAAAGCCCCACTTTTCTTTATAATATCTTTTTCTGTTCCTATATCTAATATGCTTCCCTCTTTACTTATTCCTGAATCGTAAAGAATTTCCATTTCTGCTTTTTTAAATGGTGCCGCAACTTTATTTTTTACTACTCTTGCTCGTACTCTATTACCGATTATTTCAGTGCCTACTTTTATAGCTTCAGTTTTTCTTAGATCAATCCTTACAGAACTATAAAATTTTAATGCTCTACCACCAGGCGTTGTTTCAGGATTTCCAAAGATTACGCCTACTTTTTCTCTAAGCTGATTAATAAAGATGCATACAGTATCAGTTTTATGTATTATTGACGTTAATTTTCTCAGTGCTTTTGACATTAATCTAGCTTGTAATCCAACTTGCATATCTGACATAGTTCCTTCAATTTCAGCTGTTGGTACAAGAGCTGCCACACTATCTACAACAATAATATCGAGGGCTCCACTTCTAATAAGGTATTCTGTTATTTCTAAAGCTTGTTCAGCGGAGTCTGGCTGCGATATCAGTAATTTATCAGTATCTACTCCAATTTTTTTTGCGTAATTAGGATCCATTGCATGTTCTATATCTATAAACGCCGCTTGTCCTCCCATTCGCTGTGCTTCTGCCACAACGGACATCGCTAATGTTGACTTGCCGGCAGATTCTGCACCGAATATTTCTATTATTCTTCCTCTTGGTAGCCCTCCTATGCCTAATGCAGTATCTAGTGTTATCGATCCAGTAGGTATTGATTTTATTTGCTCAGAGTTACCTTGATCGCCTAAACGCATTACAGCGCCTTTTCCGAATGATTTTTCGATTTGAGCGAGTGCTATTTCTAATGTGTTATCTTTTTCTTTTTCGTTCATTGGTTTTATAATATCTATTTTTTTTGTGGCCATTTGACTTCCTTTTGTAAATAAATTTCTTATTTTATATATTAGCACATTTGTTCTAATATTACAAAATGGATGTGTCAAATATGTTTATATCGATTTATTTTTATCTTGTTCCTAATACTACATCTAATGTAATATTTTTTGTGTCTCTTATGATTCCAAGTTTGATTTTTTCTTCTGGATAAGTGTATAAAGCTAAGTATCCAACTAAATCATCCATCGATTTAATTTTTTCTCCATTTACCGATGTTATAATATCCCCGTCCCAGCTTTCGTTGTTGTAATTACCTGTATCATATAATAATCCTGCTTCATCGCTAGGCCCACCAATAACTACATCTGTAACGTATGCCCCAGTAATAGATCTATCTACTCCTGTTCCTTCCCTAATATCCATATTTAGGTCTGATCCTGAAATCCCTAGCAATGGATACTCATGCTTTCCGTTATTTACAATTGCTACTACAACTTTTTCAATTAAGTCACTTGGTACAGCAAATCCGACACCTGAAAAAGAACCTGATTCACTGATTATTTGTGTGTTCATTCCAATAACATCACCTGATATATTTAGTAGTGGTCCGCCTGAATTGCCAGGGTTAATTGCTGCGTCTGTTTGTAATACAGCAGGAATGCTATATGTTGAAAATCCGCTTAATTTTGTTCTCCCTACTCCGCTTATTATCCCTGTGGTGATTGTAAATTGTTCTCCAAAAGGATTACCTAATGCTATTGCGGTTTCACCAGGTATTACTTGATAAGATTTACCAAAATTTAGAGGTTCTATTGTGTGTTCTAGATCCTCAATTTTTAATAAAGCTATATCAGAAGGAGGGTCTGAACCTATTACAGTTGCTTCATATTCCATCCCATTAAAAAATTTGATAATAATTTTTTCCGCATTATTTATAACATGAAAATTCGTGATTATTAGCCCCGAATCATCCCACACAAATCCTGATCCACTTCCAGATCTCATTTGGCTATCTGTTTTTATGTATACAACAGAATTAATTGTTTCTTGAAAAATTTTTGAAAAATTTTCTCCTGATATTTGATAAACAGAGTCATCAGTATTTAGTAAAACTTCTTCTTGTATAATTTCTTTCGATTCTAATTCATTTTCATCAGATGAGCACGATACTAATAAAACAAGGCTTATAAGTAATAATGAAATTAATATTGAATATTTTTTATTTCTCATACTATAATTATAAATTAAGATTTGATTTAAAATGTTAAGAAATTTTATAAATTTTTCCAACCCGATGAGATTGGTAATCGCCTATCTTTGCCTAGAGCTAAATTTGAGATTTTAACTCCGGGGGGGCTTTGTCGTCTTTTATACTCGTTTCTATCAATTAAGTTTATATTTTCCATAATTAGTTTTTTATTAAACGAACCAAATTTTTTCTTAAATTCTTTCGCAATTTTATCTGGAGAAAATTTTTTTTCTATATAAAGTTTGATTATTAGATCAAGTTGTTCGTAAGGTGGCAAACTATCCGAGTCTAACTGATTGGGCTTAAGTTCAGCAGTAGGTGGTTTAATCATTATGTTCTTGGGTATTACCTCTGATAAATTACTTCTATTAATATGGTGGCATATTTCATATACCATAGTCTTAGAAACATCCTTTATGCAGCTAAAAGCTCCCGCCATATCTCCGTATAATGTTCCGTATCCAGTAGCCATCTCAGATTTATTTCCGGTTGCAAGTAGTAAAAAGTTAAATTTATTTGCAAGAGCCATCATAATATTGCCCCTGATTCTAGATTGTATATTTTCTTCTGCCAAACCAGGTTCTGATTTATTGAACAATTTTTCAAGAGATTCTTCAAAAGAACTATGAATATTATTAATTGGAATCTTGATTAATTCCATTCCCAAATTTTCACATAAAACTTTTGCATCATTATAACTGTTCTCCGAGGAGTATTTTGAAGGAAGTGAAACACCCATAACATTTTTTGGACCTATAGCATTAGCTGCAATAGCTGCAACCAAAGCTGAATCGATTCCTCCAGATATTGCAACTAAAACACGAGAAAAATTATTTTTTCTGATATAGTCTTTTGTGCCAAGAACCAAAGCTCTATATATACTATCTATTTGCGAATAATTAGGTGCAACATTTAAGGTCTCTTTATTGGGGTTTTCATAATTATTAAGTTTTATTTTTTTTATGAGAAAATTTTCTTTTTGATTTTTTGATTTAATTGAGTCGTTTTCAGTATTAAAAGTTACAATCATTAGATTTTCATCAAATCTTTTGCTAGATGAAATAATCTCACCAATATTATTAGTTAATAAGCTCCCGCCATCAAATACTAGCTCATCTTGACCACCTACCTGATTAGTATAAAAGACATAAACATTATTTTCTTTAGAAATTTTTTTGATTAAGTTTATTCTTTTTTTATGCTTATCGTGCTCAAAAGGAGATGAATTAATATTTATTATTATTTGAGCACCTTGCTTCGCTTGAATTGATACAGGAGAGTCTTTTTCCCAAATATCTTCACAAATACTTATTCCAATTTTTACATTATTTATCTCTAATATGGGTATTTCGTCTCCTGAATAAAAATATCTTTTTTCATCAAAAACTCCGTAATTAGGTAGATGAATTTTATTATAAATATACTTGATTTTTTTATTTTGTATTATGGCAGCTGAATTATAAAGCCTGTTTTTTATTTTGTTAACAAAACCAATAATAACAGTGGTATTTTTTACTGATCTTGCTATTTCTTTTAATTTTTTAATATTTGAATTAACAAAATGGTCATAATGAACTAAATCTTCAGGTGGATAACCAGTTATTGTTAATTCTGGAAAAGTTAAGATATCAACTTTTTTTTTCTCGGTTTTTTTTATAAAATTTATAATTTTTTTTGCATTAGAATCGATATCACCCACAGTAGTATTGATTTGTGCGGATGCTAGTGTTAGTTTTGCCATAAAATTATGAGTAACTAACAGAAGGTCGCACATACTTGCCGACAGATGGCAAATCTGATTTCCCCATAAGAAATAAATCTATGCTTCTAGCGCATTTTCTACCGCTAGCAATTGCATGAACAACTAATGATTGACCTCTCTGCATATCTCCACATGAAAATATTTTGTTTTTACTTGTCATCATCTTACTATTGGTTGAAACGTTACCTCTTGCATCATAATCAACATTTAGTGAGTCTAGTAAACCTTCATGCTGAGGGTGTAAAAATCCCATAGCTAAAAAAACTTTCTCAGCTTCTATATTAAAATTAGTATTAGGTACTTCATGCATAGATATTTGACCTGAATCTTTATTTTTTTTCCATTCGACGCGAACGCATTCTATAGATTTAAGATTGTTATTTTTATCACCTATGAATTTTTTTGTCAAAACGTTGTAATCTCTCTCACCACCTTCTTCGTGTGCACTTGATGTTCTAAATGTCGTTGGCCAATTTGGCCATGGATTATTTTCGTTTCTTTCTAATGGTGGCCTAGGCATAATTTCCATCTGTATAATGTTTTTAGCACCCTGTCTGTGAGAAGTGCCTAAACAATCAGCGCCGGTATCACCGCCACCTATAATAACAACATTTTTATCTTTTACATCAATATTTTCTAAGTCAATATAAGTTTCACCTTTTAATTTTTTATTTTGTTGAGATAGAAAATCCATTGCAAAATGTATACCATTTAAATTTCTACCTTCTATGGGTAAATCACGAGGAATAGTTGATCCTCCAGAAAGGCAAATAGCATCATAATTTTTAATTAGTTCATCTGAAGTAATATTAGTGCCTACATTTGTATTAACTTTAAATTCAACACCTTCTTGCTTCATTTGATTTATTCTTCTGTCCACAATATGTTTTTCAAGTTTAAACTCAGGTATCCCAATAGATAATAATCCACCAATATATTCATTTCTTTCGAAAACAGTTACGGAGTGTCCCGCTCTACAAAGTTGCTGAGCAGCTGCTAAACCGGCTGGCCCGGAACCAACAATCGCAATCTTTTTATTGGTTTTATTTTTATTTATTACTGGTTTTATCCACCCGGAACCCCATGCTATTTCAGCAATATTTTTTTCAATCATCTCGATTGTAACAGGATCAGAATTTATGGATAATGTGCACGAAGCTTCACATGGCGCAGGACATATTCTTCCTGTAAACTCAGGAAAGTTATTAGTGGCATGTAGTGTATGAATAGCACTTTCCCAATCTTGGTTATATACATGGTTATTAAATTCTGGAATTAGGTTACCTAACGGGCAACCCTTGTTACAAAAAGGAACACCGCAATCCATACATCTACTAGCTTGAGTTTGATATTTTTTACCATCCCAATCTGTATAAACTTCTTTCCAATCAGAAATTCTTTTTTCAGGATTTCTTCTGTTTGGAGTTTGTCTTTTATGATTAATAAATCCTTGTATCTTACTCACTTAAAATAAATTCCTCTCTATTATCTCTCTTGATAATTTTTCCAAATTCTCTAGGTAGTATTTTTAAGAATTTTGATTCATATGACTTCCAGTTATTTAATATTTTTTCAGACAATTTACTTCCAGTGTAATTTTTATGTTTTGTGATTAATTTTTTAAGTACTGTAACATCTTTTTCATTCCCTTGAACTCTAAAAATATCTGAAAAAGTAGTATCAAAGTTTTCTTCGAAAGTATTTTCTTCATCTAATACATAAGCTACACCACCACTCATACCTGCCCCGAAGTTTCTTCCCGTTTTACCAATTACAACAACGCATCCACCTGTCATATATTCACACCCATGATCTCCTATACCTTCTACAACTGCTACAGCAGATGAATTTCTCACTGCAAATCTTTCTCCTGCGAGTCCAGAAATGTATAATTCACCGCCTGTTGCACCATACAAGGCAACGTTACCAATTATAATATTTTTATCAGATGAAAATGTGGATTTTTTATTTGGCCTAATGATTATTCTTCCTCCNGATAAACCTTTACCAACATAATCATTTGCATCCCCTTCAAGCNTAAAGTTTATNCCTTTGACTAAGAATGCCCCGAAACTTTGACCAGCTGAACCAGTAAAATTAATGTTTAAGGTATTTTCAGTTAATGTTTTATCTCCTAGTAATTCAGTTATTCTGCCGCTAAGTGTAGCCCCAACTGTTCTGTTCAGATTACTTATTTCTATTGAGTGATTTATACTTGAATTATTTTCGATTACAGGCAAGCATATTTCAATTAATTGATTGTCAAGAGCTTCTCTTAAGCCATGATCTTGAGTTATGCAACAAAAAGCATGATCATTAGGTAGTACTTCAGGTTTGTGGAGTATTGGCGAAAGATCAAGTTTTTTTGCTTTCCAATGAGTTATGTCATCTTTGATTTTTAATTTATCTACTCTCCCAACCATTTCATCAACAGTTTTGAATCCCATTTTTGACATGTGAACTCTTAATTCTTCAGCAAGAAACATAAAATAGTTAATTACGGCATCAGGTGTGCCTGTAAATTTTTTTCTTAATTCAGGGTCTTGTGTAGCAACACCTACTGAGCATGTATTAAGATGGCATTTTCTCAGCATTATGCAACCCATTGAAATTAATGCTCCTGTGGCTATACCCCATTCTTCAGCACCTAATAATGCTCCAATAAGAATATCTTTTGAAGTTTTCATTTGTCCGTCTGTTTGTACTACAATTCTATCTCTTAGTCCATTGGCGACTAATACTTGTTGAGTTTCAGCTAAACCCAGTTCCCATGGAACACCAGCATGACGTATTGAACTTAATGGAGAAGCTCCTGTTCCTCCTGAATCGCCTGAAATGAGAACCACATCTCCTTTACCTTTTGCCACACCTGCGGCTATTACACCAACTCCTGCTACAGATACAAGCTTAACGTGTACCCTAGATTCAGGATTAACATTTTTGAGGTCATGTATTAATTGAGCTAAATCTTCAATAGAATAAATATCATGATGTGGAGGAGGTGATATCAATTCAACTCCAGGGGTTGTTTTTCTAATGTAACCAATATATTCAGAAATCTTTTTTCCTGGTAACTCTCCGCCTTCACCTGGTTTAGCACCTTGAGCCATTTTGATTTGAAGATCTTTTGCATTTACTAAGTAATTAGTAGTAACACCAAATCTTCCTGATGCAACTTGTTTTACCGCACTAGACCGCGAGTCACCATTGGAGTCTGGTTCAAATCTTTTTGGGTCTTCACCGCCTTCTCCTGTATTAGATCTTGCATTAATACGATTTGTTGCAATAGCCATAGTTTCGTGGGCTTCTTTACTGATGGAGCCGAGGGATATTGCTCCTGTTGCGAATCTTTCAACTATTTTTTCAGCGGGTTCAACTTGGTCAATAGAGATTTCATCTCCATATATAGGCTCAATCATATTTCTAAGAGTAATATGTTCTTCCATTTCATTATCCGACGATTCCTCAAACATCTTGAATGTACTAATATCATTTCTCTTTACTGCATCCTGTAATAATGCAATGGTATCCGGGTTCCACATGTGCCTTTCTCCAGTCGAACGCCAGAGATATAGCCCCCCAAGGTCAATTTTTAGGTTGGAAGGAATATTATCTGGTGCATATGCTCTGAAATGATTTGCCAGTAGGTCTTGTTTGATTTCAGTTAAACCAATACCACCAATCCTTGATGTTGTCCATGTAAAGTATTTATCTATAAAGGATTGAGATAATCCTAAAGCTTCAAATATTTGAGCCCCCATATAACCTTGTAATGTAGAAATTCCCATTTTTGCCATTGTTTTTACCACACCTTCTTCAACTGCTTCTCGTAGATTGATTTCAGCAATGCTTTTTTCTGGAATGTCTTCATCAGTAAGTGGATTTAATCTTAATCCTTCGATACTTTCTAGTGCTAAATATGGATTTATTGCAGAGGCTCCATATCCAAAGAGTGTTGCAAAATGATGAACCTCTCTTGGTTCTCCTGATTCAACAATAATATCAGCCTGAGACCTTATTCTTTTTCTAATAAGATAATGATGTACAGCTCCAACCGATAGCAAGGATGGAATATAACTATGATTTTTGTCAACTCCTCGGTCAGATAGGACAATGATTGTGTATCCTTCAGAAATAGCTTTATCAGCTTCTTGGCATATTTCTTCAATTCGTTTACCTAAACTACCCTTGTCATTAATATTAAACAAAGTTGAAATTGTTTTTGCCTTAACTGCTGGAAACTTAGTATTTTCTTGAATTTTTTTTAGTTCTTTGTTAAGCAAAACAGGATGATCAATTCTTATAGTTTTACAATGTTCAGGAGTTGTATCAAAAATATTTGGTCTCCTACCAACAGGTACAGCTCTCTGAGTAAATAATTTTTCTCTAATCGCATCTAATGGTGGGTTAGATACTTGAGCAAAAGCTTGTTTGAAGTATGCAAATAGGTTTTGCGGTTTATCAGAGAGCACCGCTAATGGTGCATCATTACCCATAGAACCTTGTGGCTGATGTGCTGTTATAGACATAGGTTTTATTATCAGGTCTAAATCTTCTTTTGTGTATCCAAAGGCCACCTGACGGTTAATCAAGGTTTCTGCATCAAATTCACTTGTTTCACCAACGTCTGGTAGTTGTGGAATTGTAACTCTGTTTGAATCTAACCATTCACCATAAGGATTAGCAGAAGATAGATTATGCATCAATTCTTCTGGCTCAATTATTCTCTTTTCTTTAAAATCTAGCAAAAACATTTTTCCAGGCTCTAATCTCGACTTATATAAAATATCTTCCTCATTAACATCAATAACTCCTGTTTCAGAGCCCATAACGAGCAAATCATCTTTTGTTACAAAATATCTGAAAGGTCTTAGTCCATTTCTATCTAAAACCGCTCCTACAGCTGTTCCGTCCGTAAAAATTACCATAGCGGGCCCATCCCATGGCTCCATGAGATTACCGTGATATTCATAAAAGTCTTGAGTTGCCTTTGTCATTGAATTATTATCAAACCATGCTGCAGGTATCATCATTGCAGCTGTATGCTCTATTGATCGGCCTGACATTCTCAACAATTCAAAAACGTTATCAAGGGAAGCTGTATCAGATGGTGAATCACTTTCACAAACAGGTATAAGGTTATTTATATCTTCACCAAAAAAATTAGAATTTAGGGTTTTTTCTCTGGCCTGCATCCAATTTCTATTTCCACGAACGGTATTTATTTCTCCATTGTGAGCTAACATTCTATATGGATGTGCTAATTTCCATGATCCTAATGTATTTGTTGAGAATCTTGAGTGCACCAAACCAAAGGCACTTGTGAAATTTATATTGCTTAGGTCTGGATAAAATTTTCGTAATTGATCAACAAGTAGCATCCCTTTATAGATCAAAGTTCTTGATGACCAAGAACAGATGTAAAACTCTCGATTTATAGTAGATTTTAACTCATCTGATAACTTCAATGATTCTATCTGTTTTTCACAAGTTTTTCTAATTAGGTATAGTTTTCTTTCAAGTTGATCATCTTCAATTTTTAGTGTTGTTTTAACCACTAGTTGCTCTATCTTTGGCATTAGTGATCTCGCTGAACTTCCTATTTGATCTGAATTGACAGGAACATCTCTCCAAATAATTGCTTCTAGGTTATTTTTTTTAACAATTTCTTCAATGATTCTCTTAATTTCATTTTTAAGTTTTTTATC
>PBHR01000026.1 GCA_002720275.1 Methanobacteriota archaeon | reverse complement strand
CCCTAGGTGGACCTCCGGGACCTCTTCCTGGTGGACCGCCCCTAGGTGGACCTCCGGGACCTCTTCCTGGTGGACCTCCTCTTCCTGGTGGACCTCCTCTTCCTGGTGGACCTCCTCTTCCTGGTGGACCTCCTCTTCCTGGTGGACCTTTACGAGGTGGAGCTCTTGTCTCCTCCTCTTCTTCTTCAAAAACTGCCCCACATTTCTGACAAATGTCATCAGTTGCTTTTACTAATTCACCACATGCTTCACAAGCAAAACTATCATCTTCTTCATCTTCTTCATCCAAAGCATCGCCAAAAACTTTAGTAACAGTTCCTTCTCTACTTTTGAATAATACAATATTTGAACTCATTTCAAACCCTTTTAATGCTAATTCAGTATCTATTTGCCTCTTAAATGCATTAGCTAAATCCAAAGGAGTATCTAGAACACGCCCATCGTCTATGAATGTAATATTTATTTGAGCCATATCATCAACTATTTTTGACTGAGGGGAGTCAACTGCAACACCTCTTTTTCGTGCCACTCTACGAATCGCAACTTCTGTCATCCTCCTTAGTAAATTTGCATCAGGCAAACCACCCTCCTCCTCTTCTTCCCCTATAGTTTGCTTGAGGAAATTTGAAGCAGCGGATGTTTTGACATCAGTTGGTCTTAGATGAGATGGTAGATCAGAATTCACTTGCGAAAGTACATCACTAGCTGTTTGGTTCATTTGTAACCATTTATTTCTTTGTTCTTCTTTAATCTCTTTTTCTGCAACCATTATTCTTTCTACTAATTCATCAGTGGGGCTAGAATCTCTTGATTCTCCCATATTCGAAGTAACAGGTACAATTGTTGGCCCACTGTTTGTTGGTGTTTCTGACAATGGAAGGCCACCCATCAGATTTTTTTCTGTAGGAGCTACTTTTGAAGCAATTTGAGACATTAAATCTTCAGAAATTGTCATGTCTCCAGAATCATTTTCGTTCGAGTTATTAATCGCTTGAGGAGTAACCACTCCAAATCCAGAAGATGTAGAAACTCCTCCAGACAATGATTCATTAGACACTCCTAATGAAGCTCTAGAAAGATTTTGCCTTGCCCCACATTCAGGACAAAATATACTATCATCAGGTATTTCCTCACTACAAGTATCACAGAACATAAAGGCCCACCTGTTGCACTCCTAACTAAGGGTCATTCAAGAGGTTAACCCTTACTTTAAGGATTTGAAAGTATCTATTAATTGAAAAGGGAAGTCACAAGAATTCTATAACTAAAGACAACGCCTGATGCAACTGATGAGGAATGCTATCGTTGTAGGCGGGGGGCTTGCGGGAATTTCAGCCGCATTAGCATTGCAAGATTCTGGGAAATGGAATATTAAATTATTCGAAGCAGGAAAAACACTTGGTGGAAGAGTCTCATCCATAACTGATAACGAAACAGGGTTAAAATTAGATAATTGTCAACACGCATGTTTTAGAGTTTATGATCATTTTTTACAATTAGTTGGAAGATGTGGTGCACAAAGTTCAATTAAATTTCAACAAAAAACAAATGTTAAATTTACAAACCCTAATACTGGTGTTTCGGGTAGTTTATATGATTCAAAATTAAAACCCCCAAACCATTTAGCAAAAAGTATTTTAAAATTCCCTCACCTAACATTCAAAGATAAATTAAAAATGCGCAAATTAGTTAAAAAATTATCAAAAATGACTGAAGAAGAAAGAATTAATTTAGACGATGTTTCATTTGAAAAATGGCTTAAAGAAAATGGGCAAACTCAGAATTCAATTGATGTTTTTTGGGGATTTTTTGTTCTTGCAGCACTTAATATTTCTGTAAAAGAGGCAAGTACTGCTCAAGCAGCTTTTCTTTTCAGGAAAGGTCTATTTGGAAACTCAGATGCTTTTGATGTTGGTGCATTTGCAGAAGATTTATCATATATTTTTGAAAACCAAATTTCAAACACATTAATTGAAAGTGGAATTGAAATATATAACTCCACAAAAATTAATTCTTTAATTTGGAATGGGGAAAAATACACAGGAGTTAAAACATCTACAGAAGAATTCTTTGCCGATTTAATTATTTTGGCTACCCCACATAACATAACTAAAAAAATGTTAAAAGATGGACCAGAGTCTACAAAAATAATTTACGAAAATTTATCAAAAATGAATTTCAACTCACTTATCGGCATTCATGGACTCTACAATAAAAAAATAACTAAAGATGATTTCCATTTTACAGCATTAATTAATGAACCAATAATTCAAATGATATTTAACAGAAATTTTGAATTGAATGGTGAAGTTTCTGCAAATATCAAACAATGGCTAAGTATTCCAGTTAGTTATGCTGATCATTATATTAAATATTCAAAGCAAGATTTAGAAGAAGAATATAAGAAAGTAATTGGCAAAATATGGCCAGAACATGAAAAATTTCTCTCTAAAATAGTAATAGTAAAAACTCCAAATGCAACATTTTCTACCAAAATTGGAAGTACAAAATTAAGGCCCGATGCAAATGAAATAATCCCAGGATTAATATTAAGTGGTGATTATATCAATAATAACTGGCCCTCTGTTATGGAAGGTGCAGTTACAAGTGGGCTGATGGCTGCTGCAACTGCATTAAATATGGACTCTTGGAAAAATGATGATCTTTGGACTAATTGGCCTAAACCTCCTAGAAGAGGAAATCAAAATTGGAATAAATTGTGAGTTGAGAGCATGGGGAAATTTAATTGGGGAACTCATATAATTAGTGAAGATGTAGTAACACTTGCAGGATATGAAAAATTTGAAGATTTAGACTCATGCCAAAAATATTGTACTAAGATTGCAAAATCAAATTATGAAAACTTCATTATTTCGAATTGGTTTACACCTAAAGAAATAAAACAACATATTCAAAATATTTACGCATTTTGTAGATATGGAGACGACCTTGGAGATGATGCACCTTTCCCACCTAATGAAAGAAAATTATTACTTGAAGAATGGATGAAAGATTTAGAACGAGCATTTAATTCGGAAACTCATCCATGGGAAGGTGAACCAAGACACCCAATATTAAGGGCTGTTTCACATACTGCATCAACATTTAATATCCCAATAACACCATTCAAAAGATTAATTGAAGCATTTATACTTGATCAAGAAAAAACTCGATATTCTAACTATCAGGAATTGAAAAACTACTGTATTCATTCAGCAGATCCCGTAGGCCATTTATTCCTTTACATATATGGTTATGATGATGAAGAGTTACAAAGGATTAGCGATTATACTTGTACAGCATTACAACTAGCAAATCATTGGCAAGATGTAAGTAGAGATTTGGATCAAGATAGAATATATATGCCTATTGAGGATATGGAGCGTTTCAATTATTCTCTTGAAGATTATAATAAAAAATTAGTTAATGATGAATGGAGAGCTTTGATGAGATTTCAAGTTGAACGCGCCCGCGAATTATTTGAGAAAGGAAAAGAGTTGTGGGAAAAAGTTGATTCAAGACTAGTTGTTGATTTAAGAATGTTTACAATGGGAGGAATGGCTGTTTTGGACGCAATTGAATCTCAAGGCTACGATACCTGGAGCAAAAGACCAAGAATAAGTAAATTAAAACAACTACGAATGTTAATGGTATCTCGTAAACTTTGGAAGGAAGCACACAAAAAGGGTAAAGGTATCCGATGATTAGCACGGCCCAAAAATGGGGAGGGATTTAATGGCAGGAGATGTTGGAATAAGCAATATATTCAATAAAGAATTCATGCTAAAACAAAAACCAACATTATCAGGTGATCTAGCACTAAAAGCACTACGAGCAGCGGTCGTTTTAACAAAAGATGCTGTAAATGCAGTTTCCGTAACAGCAATGGATGCATTAAGAGAAGCATTAGCATTGATTAACATTCGTAATGAATCTGAACTAATAGATCCGTTTATGCATCTTGATGCACCAATATGGGAACATAAACCTCCAAAAGACATTATTGAAAAGGCATATGATTTTTGTGAAGAATTAACCGTTCGTGAAGCCGGAAACTTTTATCATTCTTTCAAGTATCTACCCGAGGAACAAAGAAGAGCCATGTGTGCCGCATATGCATTTTGTCGTAGAGCGGATGACATAGCAGATGGTGATTGGCAAGACAGATTCCCTGGAGGGTTGGGAATTGAAGACCCTGAAGCAAAAACATATAGAAAAAATGTAGAACAATTAGTAGGAAAGAAAGCTGTTCTAGATGATGAACTACATAAAGATAAAATGGCACAATTATTCTTTTTCAGAAAAAAACTTTCAACATGTTATAATGAACTTTGGAGTACAGATCCTGTATTTTTAGCATTAAAAGACACCATTGAAGTTTATGGTATCCAAAGAGCATATTTTGATGATTTGATCTCAGGAATGGAAGATGATCTTTATACAAATAGGTATTCAAATTTTGATGATTTATATCTTTACTGTTATAGGGTTGCTTCTGTAGTTGGAATGATATGTATTGAAATTTATGGATACGATGACCCTAAAGCAAGAGAATATGCAGAAAGTTGGGGGATTTTTATGCAATTAACTAATGTTTTAAGAGACATTGGAGAAGACATAGAGAGAGATAGGGTTTATCTTCCTGGTGACGAATTAAAAGCAATGGGTGTTGACATTAAGTTGCTTAATGGAGAAGTTCGAAGACATCAAGATTGGGAAGGTTATGTATTAGAATACGCAAAACGCGCTAGAAGTTATCTAAAAAATGCAAAGCTTTTACTTCCATTATTACCAAAAAGAACTAGATATTCACCTGCTGCAATGATGGCTTTCTATGAGGCTATCTTAAAAGAAATAGTAAGAAGACAAGGAGATGTATTCAGTTCAAGAATTAGTTTAAACAAAATGCAAAAATTGTGGTTGGCAGCATCTGTTTACTTACGTCATAGATTTATGCCGTGGTAATACAAAGGCATCAAATAATATTGAACCATTTGCTAATCATGGCCAAGATGGTTAAGCGGTTTGAACGGCTGATGCCATTTAGAATTCGTGACGTTCTATTAGTTTCAAGTTCTTATGACCACTATGTTCTTGCTGAAGACGGGCATTTAACTGAATTAATGACAAATGAATTTGCCCAATTAAATTTATCAAACGCCCCTAGAATTGTACATGCTAATGATGCTGATGAAGCTTTAGAATTGATGAAAAAATGGAGATTTGATCTAATTATTACTATGATCAGAGTTGGAAATATGACCGCTGAAGAATTTGGAAAAAGTGCAAAAGAAATCTTACCAGATACAGAAGTTGTGTTATTAACACATAACTCGAGAGAATTAGCATCGATAAAAACTTCTGAAGCCATTGATAGAATCTTCGTTTGGTCTGGAAACTCACAATTAATGGTGGCAATAATTAAATTAGTAGAAGATGAAAGAAATGTAGCTCATGACATTAGAATTGGAAATATACCAGTACTATTATTAGTTGAAGATTCAAGTAGATTTTTTTCTTCATATCTACCACAATTATATGAAGAAATATTGACTCAGACGAGAAGAGTAATTGGTGAAGGATTAGGTTTTAAACAAACTATGAGAAGACTTAGAGCCAGAACAAAGGTTTTGCATGCCACTACAATGGAAGACGCTATTGCATACGTAGAATCTTATGGGCGTAATTTAATTGGTCTAATTACAGATGCTGGTTTTCCTGCGATGAATAGAAAAGATTTCCAAGCAGGATTATCATTAATTGAAAGAGTTCGAGAAAGATTTCCCAACCTGCCCGTATTAATGCAATCTACTGAAAAAAGCAACAAAGAACCTGCAATTGAATTAGGTGCAGAATTTTTACATAAAAACAATCCAAATTTACTTTCAGAATTACATAATTTTTTACAATATAAACTTGGATTTGGGGATTTCATATTTAGATTACCTGATCTAAGTGAAATAGGAAGGGCTAGTTCAATTGAAGAATTGATTATTAACATAAGAAAAATGCCACCTGAATCTGTTGAATTCCATGCCTTGAATAATAATTTTTCTCATTGGTTGCACACAAGAGGCGAATTTGATTTAGCAGATAAAATTAGGCCATTGACTCTAAATGATTTTAATAATTCCATTGAAGTGCAAAATTATCTAGCAGATACAATTGAAAAACATCTCGTAAAATCTCAAAGAAGTTCTGTATCAAAGTACAAAGGTAAATTGGATTTTAGAAGAAGGTTTCAAAGATATGGATCAGGATCATTAGGAGGCAAAGGTAGAGGATTAGCATTTTTTTCAATGCAAATAGAGGATATGGATTTTGGAGTTAATATTCCCGATGTGCAAATTGATTTACCACATACCGTCGTATTATCAACAGATATTTTTGACAAATATGTTGAAGAAAATAACTTACAAGAAATGACTGCAATAGGATTAGATGATAATATTGTGGCTGAAAATTTCTTATCCGGAAAATTTAGTGAGGAGGTAAGAAATGAATTGACAAGCCTTGCCCTACAATTTAAACAACCACTTGCTATACGTTCTTCAAGTAGACTTGAAGACTCACTACATCAACCATTTGCAGGTGTCTACCGGACATATTTTTTGGCAAATGATCATTCAAACGAAGATACGAGAGTTGAACAATTAATTAAATCAATAAAATTAGTTTACGCATCTACTTATTCTGAAAATGCAAAATCATTTATCAGAGCAACTCAACATTCAATTGAAGAAGAAAGTATGGCTATTGTGATTCAACCACTAATTGGTAAGAAACATAAAAATAGATTTTATCCAACTTTAGCTGGTGTTGCAAGGAGTTTCAATTTCTATCCTGTTGGCCCTATGGAACCAACTGAAGGAATTGCGGCTGCGGCTTTAGGTTTAGGGAAAACAGTCGCAGGAGGTGAGAAATGTGTAAGATTCTCCCCTCATCGGCCAAAAAGAGTGTATCAATTTGCAAACGTGGAATCAACATTAAAAAGTGCACAAAGGCAATTCTGGGCATTAAAAATGGAAAATTCTACAGAAATGCCTACAATAAATACTGAATATAATTTGTTAAAATTAGATTTAAATGCGGCTGAAGAAGATGGTGAAATTCCTGAAATCGCATCAACATGGGATTCCCAAGATGATCGTATTTGGGATGGAATTGGAAGAAAAGGTGTAAGATTGATTACTTTGAATGGATACTTGAAAAGAAATTCGTTCCCTCTATGTGAAATACTTCAACAGATCTTGAAAAAATGTGAAGAAATGTTAGCTTGCCCTGTTGAAATAGAATTTGCTTTGATCGATAATGACGAAGTGAAACAATTTCATTTACTACAATTAAGACCTCTAGTTAGCGAATCTACAGAAGTAGAGGTAGATTTTGATGAGGAGATGCTAAAATATGCACTTGCCCATAGCAATGTTTCATTAGGAAACGGAATTGTAAATGACATAAAAGATATTATTTTCGTAGATCCCAAAAAATTAGATAGGCAGAAATCAATTGAAATAGCAAATTTAATTTCACGTATTAATGCATCAATGATTGATGAAAATCGGCCATATTTACTTATTGGACCTGGTCGTTGGGGGTCCTCAGATAATTTATTAGGAATTCCGGTTAAATGGGGGCAAATTTCAGGAGCAAGGACAATCATTGAATGTGAACTAGCAGATATTAGCGTAGATCCTAGCCAAGGAACTCACTTTTTCCAAAACATTGTTTCATTTAATGTAGGTTACCTTACAATAAGAAATTCAGAACCTAGTGCCATCGATTGGGATTGGTTGAATAAACAAAAATGTATTTTTGAAGAGGGCCCGATTAAACATGTAAGAATAAAGAAGAGTTTGAAAATATTGCTCGATGGCAGAAATGGACGAGCTGCTATTTTAAAGCCAAAATAAGCATAGGATTGAAAACTAATATGTTTTGAGGGTGACTAAATGAAGATAGCAGTACTTATCGAAGAACGATGCAAACCTAAAAGTGAAGCGTTTGCATATCTTGAAAGATTTGCAGGCACTTGCGGAAGCGAGTGTATTCAAGTTAATGGAGATAAATGTAAGATTTTAGAAACTGCTTGCCCACCTTGTTTAATTCGTGCTAAACTTTGTCCAGGTGATGCTGTAAAAATCATCAATCTGCCTGAAGAACTTAAAAGCGATATGATCCATCGTTATTCATTAAATGGATTTAGACTATTTAGACTACCCACGCCATCAAAAGATTCCGTTGTTGGTATTCTTGGTCCAAATGGTATGGGTAAATCCACTGCAATAAATATCCTCTCAGGATCAATAATTCCAAATCTTGGAGAGTGGGATAATGAAGAAAATTATTGGGAAGACGTAATTAAAACACTCCCAAGAGGTGAATTAAGAGATTTCTTGAACCTTATTTCTGATGAAGGTGTTGAAATTTCAGTCAAACCTCAATATATTGATAAATTGCCAAAAGTGATTCAAGGAAAGGTTGGAGAGTTATTAAAACGTGTTGACGAAAGAAACTTGATGGAAGAAATGTGTGAGCGTTTAGAAATCAACCACCTTTTAGAAAGAAACCTCCCCCAACTTTCCGGTGGCGAATTACAAAGAGTTGCCATTTGCGCTACAGTTCTAAAAGAAGCTGATGTTTATTTCTTTGACGAGCCGTCTTCATATCTAGATATTCATGAAAGAATGAGAATTGTAAAACTAATTCAAGAATTATCTGAAACAAAACGAGTTCTTGTAATAGAACATGATCTTGCAATCCTAGATGTTCTATGTGATTTAGTGCACATTGTTTACGGAGATAAAGGTGCTTTTGGTATTTTCACACCTCCAAGAACTACAAGAACTGCAATAAATGCATATCTGGATGGTTATCTTCCTGAAC
This sequence comes from Methanobacteriota archaeon, assembly GCA_002720275.1. Taxonomy (GTDB): domain Archaea; phylum Thermoplasmatota; class Poseidoniia; order Poseidoniales; family Poseidoniaceae; genus MGIIa-I. The sequence continues at coordinate 9,412 of PBHR01000026.1, read as the reverse complement.
AGAATGTAAGAATTAGAAATAAACCGATTAAATTTCAGACACACACTGAAAGAAATTCTGAAAAGGGTATTCCCTTTTTAGAATGGGGTGATTTAGAGAAAAAATTAGGTGATTTTTCATTAAAAACGGGAGAAGGGAAAATACATCGTTCTGAAGTTGTTGGCGTAGTTGGTGCTAATGGCATTGGAAAATCAACATTAGTGAAAATTCTTGCGGGTGAGCATGAAGCAGATAATGGATGGATTACTGTTGAAGCTAAAATCTCTTACAAACAACAACATGTTGAAGCAGAATTTGAAGGTACTGTCAGAGAATGGTTGGATATAGAATTAGGAGCAAGATGGCAACAAGGTGACTTTAATGTAAATGTTGTCAAAGCGTTAGGGGTTGATAAACTGCTTGAGCAAGTAACTACTACCTTATCAGGAGGAGAATTACAAGCAGTTTCAATTGTAATCTGTTTGGGCAGAGATGCAGATCTTTACCTTCTGGATGAACCAAGTGCCCATCTTGATGCAAATGCAAGAATGGAAGCCGCAAAAGCAATCAGAAGAACAATTCAAGCTAATGAAAAATCTGCATTTATTATTGATCATGATGTTTATTTCATAGACATTGTTTCAGATTCATTATTAGTTTTTGAAGGTAAAGGAGGGGTTGAGGGTTTTGCAAACGGCCCATATAATCTAAGGAAGGGAATGAATAAATTCCTTTCAACTGTTGATATCACATTTAGAAGAGATCATGATACAAAAAGACCTAGAATTAACAAATTAGGAAGTAGAAAAGATAGAGAACAAAGAGCTAAAGGTGAATATTTCTATACTGAGTGAAAAATATGCCATACGTAAAACCACCTCTTGGAGGACCTATTGGAAGAAGTAGGATGAGGCTTTCTGCAAGTTCTTTAGTTTCTTGGGAAAGAGGAAAAAGAGAATGGTTCTTAAAATATAAAATTGCACTAAAAACTCCCAAAAACCCAGAAATGATTCTTGGCATTTTAGTTGAAGAAGCAGTAATAGGGTTAATGATGGAATCTCCATCATCAGAACACATTCCTGAAAAATCAATTTGGGCAAATTGGATGAAAAAAGAAGAATATACGCCTACAGATAGTGCTCCAGAAATAAATTCAATTCAAGACATTAAGACTTGGATAAATAAGAAAGTTCCAGAAGCAGCTAATGTTGTTTGGGCTGAAGGAAAACGAAAATGGGAAGAATCCGTTTACAAAAGAGAAGATCGGTCTTGGGAAGACATAGAAGTTGAATTAATTGAAAATATGCTATATGGGGGAATAGAATTATTTTTAGAAGAAGTAGAGCAATGCTTCAATAAAAATGGGGGGCCACACTTAGAAAAATGGCGGAAAAATGGAGATCCCTTCCCGATTCCTGCACCCTGTTGGCATCAAGAACCAAAACATCCAATTCCAGAAAAAATACCTAAACATTTAGATTCCCAATTTTTTGAAAAAAAATATTTTAAAAATCCTTTTACAAATGATGAAAAAGCAACTCTAAAAGAAGTCTGGGAAATTACTAGGCCTTGGGCAAAAGACCCAAGAGTTTGGCAACCTCAAAGATTGTATCATCAAGAGGGTTGGGCTTCAGGAGAAATGGACCTAATGTTTAGGTGGGAAGAAGATGCAAAAATTGTTGATATCAAAGCTAGTGATGGGAAAAGCAAATATTCGGCTGGTTTACCAGTTCAATTAAGATTTTATGGTTGGCTTATTCAAGAAATTAAAAAGATTTCAGGAATTAAATTTGGACTTTCAGGATTAGAAGGATGGTATCTAAAGATACCATTTAGAAAAGTAGTTGATTTAATTACCCCTACAGAATTAGATAAAGAAACTGTAAGACTAAAGAAAATTTGGAAAGAACAACAAAATATGGAGAGATCATATTCAAAATGTCCAACAGATGGTGAATTTAATCTAATGTCCATAAATTTAGAATCTATAATTCCAAAAAGATGGAAAGGAGATAATCTTAAAGAAATCTGTAAAAAATTAGAACCAGAATACCCATTTACAAAAATTCTTACAATTCCTGATAGATTGAATGTTAAAGGTTATATTTCAGGGAAATGGGGGCCATTAAACAACCATTTTGGAGAATTNGTTCACGGTGCCCTTCTTTCTAATACAAAAGGTGGAACTGTGAATCTAAGTCTAGAAGAAAGCCAACCTAATTCACATTCAAAATTAAGTGAAATAGAAGATGGAGAATATATNATTCTTAATGCTATGCCTGGGGTTTGGAGAGACATGGTAAGATTATATGTTGATGANAAAAGTAGAATCATACCAATTACNGAATATGAAAAAATGAATGANGATGAACTCACTCGCTTAGGAAGAATTTCAACTAAATGTGACATTCAAGGTTTGGTTATTTCAAGATCAAAAAACAGCGGTAAAAGATTAGATGGGAGACCATGGNCAATGGAAAGTTGCCATCTTTGGGATGGTGAAGCAATTATTGAGTTAGTTGCATTTGGTTCAGCGATTGGTGGTAAATTCTCATCTGTAATCTGTGGAGATTTAATCAAAGTCAGAGGTGCAGAATTAGGATGGAGAAATGGAATCCCACAACTTCGATTAAATCCAAGAAAAACCAAATTTGATATTATTGAAAAGGATNCTTCTAACTAATCAATTCAAGAACCATGAAGTCTAGGGAACTCTTGCTGAGNANTATGACTCTAGAAAATTCGACAATNATTGCCTTTGATTTGGAAACTACAGGAACCAATACAAGTACTGATCAAATAGTACAAATTGCATATGGTTTTTATGAAAATGGNGAATTNAAAAATCCNGTTACAAAATTATTCAANCCAACAATNCCAATAAATCCAGGAGCTCAAAGAGTTCATGGGATTTCAATGGAAAAATTACAAAATGAGCCGTATTTTAAATCAAATGCCGCTGAAATAAGAGATNTTTTTTCAAAAGCAGACGGTTTAATGGGCTATAATGTTGGTTTTGACATCTCATTAATCCAAGCAGAATTTGAAAGATCAGGGNTTCCTACTTTAGATTTAAGCAATGTNGCAATTTATGANGCTTATCTAATTTGGACAAAACACGAAGGNCGNTCATTAAGTCATGCAGTTGAACGNTTTCTTGGAAAACCNATGGAAGGNGCACATGACGCTTTAGCAGATATTACNGCNACAGTAAATGTATTTGATAAAATGGTAGAAGAATTTTCAATGNNGGNATTTAANGNNAAAGATTTCACNGCNATATTCAANGGAAATAAAATNGATTTCGGAGGTACATTTAGGTGGGAAGANGGAGAAGTAGTTCTTGGAATTGGGAAACATAAAGGTTCTAGAGCNGTAGATGTTGCAAGTAGAAATAACTATCTTCAATGGATTATGAAAAGTGATTTNCCATCTGATGCAAAAGCAATTGCTAGAAAAGCAACTCTACTATATCATGANCCANTNGCTTTCAAAGAATGGGNTCTCCATAATTATGGNAAACCTTCACAAANNTAATTAATCAAAACNATATTTGATTTTCTTAANAANAAATAANNCATTATTTCATTCGATGAAATGANCCNTCTTCTTCTTGTTTCCATTCTTGTCCATCATCAGTTACATACCATGTTCCGTCNGGTCTTGAATCCCAATTACCATTACTTGGAAGATCTTGCCATTTTGGAACATAAGTTACAGCTGGTTCCACTGGAGGTGGAGACACTGGACCTGAAGGTGGTGGCGGAGGAACTTTTCCTGATGGTGAAGGAACGTGTTCCATCTCATCAAATTCTTCTTCGTCATACCAATATTCTTCATCACCATCTCTACGTAAAATCACTACAACAATTAAAGCAACAACAATAATGAAAACAATTGCAATAACTCCAATTAATGAATCTTCATTCATTCCAAGGAAACCTGCTTCCTGTGTTTCTAATGCTTCTACTAATGGAGCTTCTACTAATTCAAGGTTAATACTATCATTATTTAGCATCAAATACAGACTTTGTTGTCCAGATCTTACTGCAATATACGTATATTGATCCAATCTCTTACTTTCCCCAGGCCCTAGAACTACACTCTTTGTTTCAACAGTTCTCCAAATTCCTTCTGAATCACTTTCTACTAATGAAAGATTTACTGTTCCTTCTTGATTTCCTTCATTAACTAAAGTAACTGTTACTGTAATTGGGTCACCAATTTGAATCATGGTATTTGCTTCAGGCAATACTTCAATGTAACTTATTGCTGGCTCAAATTTCTTTAAAACCAATGCTGGAGAAATTGGCACTTGTTCTATTCCTTCCCCTTGGAGTGGGAAACCAGCAACGTCTGTTCCCTCAACCCAAACAATCAACTGAGGGTTGTCTGCCAAATCTACAAAATTATCAGGATTGAAATCAATATCTGCTTGATAAGTCCAAGTAGCCCCTACAACACTTACAAGAGTTAGGTCCACATTATTTTGACTACCAGAAATATCTGCTCCATTCAAACGATAAACCCAATTTAATTTTAATGGCCCTTGAGGCATTCCAATTTCCTCATAAACTTGAGCTGTTACAGTTAAATCATTCATATTATCTGAATAAAGAACGTTCAAAGTTTGGCCCACAAATTGAAGATTTGGTGCTGTACTATCTACCGTAACTTCTGCTCTAGAACTAGTTGCATCCTCTGCATTACCTGGCAATCCTAAAATCTCAAATTGAAGATCCATTGTTGGTTTAGATAGAGGCCTATTTGGTAATAAGAAAGAGACTTCAAATGTCCCATCTTGATTAACTGGAACTTGTTCTTGGATTAATGTAGATCCATATTGCAATCTAAATTCAATGATTAATCCTTGAGGTACAGTTGTCATTACTGCACCTGAATCAGCAAATCCAATATGCCCTAAAACAAGCACCTCATCTCCTTGACGAACAATCAAGTTTGATTGTGATGGTTCTGAAACAGGTGGTGTTGAATCTTCTAACATATCTACAACTGCTTCAACTTCGTAATCAATTTTCCAACGAATTTGATTAACATCTCCATCTATGGTTTCAATTAATGGATTATCCAAATCATCATCAAAAATTTGAATTGTTGGGAACTGCCAATTATTTGCTAAAACAACTGGGAAATCCCATGATAATCGGAACGTAGTAGAAATTTTGTAAACATCATTTCCTTCATCCTCAACTACAATATCTATAATCTCCACAAAACTACCTTCAATTTCATTTGTCTCAGGATCATCTTCTAAAGTCCACCAATCATTGGTTTTAGGAGAAAATACAATCTCACCACGTGGTGCTTTTTGAGAACCTAATAACTGCATTCTAATTTCATCAATTGTTTCGATTCCATTACCTTCAATAAGTTTCATTTCCAATGTATGCTCTTGCCCTAATAACAATCTTTCATCAAATGTATTCAAACTTAAACTTGCATAATCTAATTCAGTCATAGTGTTTATTGCAGTAACTACAGTTGCTAGATCATTATCTAAGCCAGGACTTCCACCATTAGAAAATTCTAAACCTACAAAATCAGTTCCTGTAACATAAAGACTTACCTTTGCATTATTTTCATTTCCATCAACATTTAATGGTGGGAGGTCAATATATTGCTCACCAATTCTAGACTCAATTAATCCTTTAGTTTGCGAATTATATTCCTCTTCTTGGGCTTCTCCATCACCATTTAAGTCATCCAAAGACTCTCTCCAATAATGAATTACTACTTCATCACCCATTCCTTCTGAATCTTCAATATCAAGTTGTAATAACAATGATCTTGTTGGATCCCAAGTATAACCATCAGCATCTTTTAATCCGAAGTTAGTTCTAGCATGAATAGCATTCACCACAGGCTCTGTAGTATCAACTCTCATACTAAATGAGACAGGGTTAGTTACATCAAATGCTGTAGTAGCTCCTGTTGGCCCTGCTTCTAAAATAGATGGCTCAAAATTCACTAACTCTCTAAGAGCACCATCTTCTTCATATGAAGGTATTGTCAAATCTACAGACCAAATTCCAGGACCTATAGAATCAGCAACAACTTCTAACCCACTTAAATTTACACTAGCAACAAAATCTTCAGCCAAAGGTCTTGTCCCAGCAGTATTTTGGAATCTTACAGAACCTGTGACTTCAACAACTGAATCTCCTTGTATCCAAGGAGGAATTCCTGGAGCAAATTCAATTACCCTATCTAATTGATCCGTAAACTGTACGAAATCAATTTCAAGATCATTTTCAACTGCGCCTGGAGTTCCTAATCCTCCAGACATGGATGTCGCAGGAGCCAAACCATACCCTGTATGGTTGTAAGCTTGCGAACTCCAAAGTATCTCAAATTCATCATCCCATGACCAATCAGATTGGAATACCCAATCAACCATCCAAGACTCTCCAACTAACTGAACCATGGAGTTTGTAGTATCCAAAGTTACTACTTCTGAACCTGTAGTTTGAATAAATGTAGGATTATCTTGTAAATTAACTAATTCAAATTGTATAGCTTGACCACTTGTTGCTTCTCCTGTTAAAGTAATATGGTCAATTTCTGTAGTTGAATAAAGGTGATGATGCCCAGTAACCAATGTAACATCTTGACCATCTGGATAAATTGTAATAGGTGCTGTAAATGGTTCATTAGTAATCATTAATTCATGATATATTTCTCCATCAATCCCAACTGCACCTCTATCTGCTCTTAATGTAAGAGGAATGTATATTTGATCATCATTTGTTTGCAATTTCATATTTTCATGATAATTATACATTTGATCTTCTAATCCATTAACGGTCTCTGTAAGGTGATATCCAATTGCTACGCCACCTAAAAGAACTTGATAACTAGCTCCAGAAGTAGTAAATTCAATTTCAACTTCTGACCACTCTCTTCCAGTAGGATCAATATGCGTTGCACTTAACCCATTAATTGAAGCAATCATATTTGCATCTAAAGGAATATGCGCAACTCCCCATCCTGAAGTAATCGTGCTATATTGTATTCCAGCGAGTGTCAAATCTAAATCGGACGATAATCCTGCATCTGCGATTAATGTTATTACACCTTCATATACACTTGAATTAGTTGGAATTAATATTGTTGTAGAACTTGAAGCAGAACCAAATCCTGCAAATGTGTTGTATTGTATCAGACCATCATTACTTCCCTGGGATAATCCCGCATCAAGTCCTGCAGTACCTGTACCATAAGCAGCACCGCCTGTCCCACTAGTGCCTCCATCAACACTTACTAATCCATTATTAGTCAAACCATTTGCAGTGGTAATGATTTCAATGAATCCGCCAGATCCACTTCCACCACCATTTCCACCATCATACATTCCAATACCTGGGTTAGGCCCTTGGGTTCCATCAGCACCATCGCCACCATCACCGCCTTTAGCTAATACAGAACCTGTTGCTCCTATTGAAATGGTATTTGCTTGCAGTATGATAGACCCTGCTGAACCTCCTCCAGCACCATGACCTCCGGGCCCTGTTCCACTAGGTGCCACTAGTCCATCTTGTGCATGTTCTCCATTTGAGCTAATTGAACCATCAACAGTCATTGTATCTGCAGTTAAAATTAATGTTGTTCCTCCTCTTCCACCAGTTGTAGGATTATTTGCAGTTACATTTCCTCCACTAGATCCACATTCAACTCCTGAACCATACATCATTCCTCCATTGCTTGGACTGTTAGTTCCTGCTCCATTATGACCAGAGCTAGCATGACCTGCTCCGCCAGCACCATTTCCTGCACCACTAGCAGATGTTGTTTCATGACCTCCAGCACCTGGACCGTCCCAAACAATTGAATCTCCGATGATTGCACCACCTGCTTGAACAATAATTTCATTTGCAGTAATCATTAACGTTCCACACATTGAGGGGGTGATTGTACCTCCATTTGCAATTGTTAATACATCATAGGAATGTGAACCATCTAAAATTAAATTATTACTTACAGTTAAGTTGGTTGACCCAACACCTGGTGGGCCTGAAGAAGATGTTGAACCCACTATTAGTTCTTCTGAATTTGTTCCAGCAATAGCTGACAAACCATCACCTGCGATTCTATTTTGCCAACCAAAATGACCATAATTTGGGTTCGAATTAAATGACCAATCAGTTGTTCCATCATCTACTGCATCTATTTCAGGATTAAATGCGGGTTCCCAAAATTCACCTTCTGCAATAAAGTCTTCAATCCAATCACCAGGACCTACTTCAATATCTACTCCATATCCAGACAATGGGTGAGGCAAATAGATTCTTGATTGTAGAGGCAAACCACCATATTGATTGCCCTGAGAATCAGTAATCCAAACCGTAACTCCCGAACCTTCTCCATCAATATATACTTCTTGAATGGGTTTAGTAGAAGGCACAAAATCTGTAGAAATAGTACCTACTTGTCCTGTGGTACTTGTAATATTGCCCTCATCATTATCCAAACTAGGATCTAATTCCCAACCATTTACTTCAGGATCTAAACCTAGCATATATCTTGTTGAGCCTATGGCCACATCACCGATTAATGGAGAAACAAAAGGATCGTCTGTTTCTAAATTTAACCCAACATAAACACCTGTAGAATAAGAATCTAAATCAAGTCCAGAAAAACTTAGCGGCAATTCTCTATCAATGAATCCTTCAATAGGGGTCATCCCATAATCATACACATTAGCAGTAATATTGGTACTTGTTGGTGTAGCTCCGTAAATGTCTACAAATCCATTACCTAACTCATCAACAGGTATCAATGGCGTCATCCACTCTCCTTGTGAATCAAAATAATCTACTTCCACACCAATATTATCTACATACCATCCAGCATAATTATAATTGTAAACTGAAACAAATGTAAATCTAAATTGTACAGTTGAACCTCCAAAGGAAGTAAGATCTCCAACCATTGAATCCCAGTTATTGTTATTATTACATCCTTGACCATTGACTCCCGACCATACGTCTAAACTTTGACCTCCGGGTGTTAAAACATGACTATAGCCAGTATACATGTTTGCTCCATGATACCAACCTTGACCAGTGATAGGGTCTACTGAATCAAAATGATCCCAAGTAGTTCCACCATCATCAGAAATAAATAATGCTGCTCCACCATAACCTGAATAAGTACATACCCAATGATCAAACACTATACGTGCTGAAGCACCAAGAGGAATTGTATACTCTGGAGTATAAACAAATGCCTCTAAAGGAGTAAATGAACCACTGATGTATGAAGTGTCTAATCCTGTAGCGAATGCATAAGGAGTACTTGATGCACTAGTAGGTGATTGTTGATTTATACAATTTGTACATGTTGCTACAGTTCCATATTCAAACAGATCTTGCCCCGTAGGGTTAGCCATAGTCCAGTCTGAAGATGGCACAGA
>PBHR01000025.1 GCA_002720275.1 Methanobacteriota archaeon | reverse complement strand
AAGTCCAAGTTCCAGTGGTATTAGTTGCATATCTGATTTTATTAGTTCCATCGTCTCTAAACGATAAATGTAACTTATTATTGGAATCAATTTCTAATTCTGGACCTTTTTCATTTGTATATTCAGGGAAGGCAATGGTTTCAAAGATATCTTGATCAGCAGGAGCAGTATATTCACTATTAGGTGTTGCATCCTCTAAATTAAGTTCATTCTGACTATACCATTCATGCCCTAAAGCTGGAAGCATTGCTTGTATTCCAGATAGGATCATTGTTGTAATAATCAGGTAGGTCAATGTTAGGTTTATTCGTCGTGCCGTTCGGCTCATGGGGCTAGAAGGTAACGGCTAACGCATAATTGTATTGATTTAGAAGGTGGGAGTTCCTTGGTTGTCGCTCGTTTCCAATGGCCGTAATCTACACACTTCCTCCACCCCGAGATCCATAGGCACCCATGGCCCCGAGTAGGGCTGCTCCGTTCCCGGCCTGACCTGATCTCCCGGCTATGTGTTACCCACTCCCTTCCGGAAGCGGCTCACACCACCCGAGTCACTATGGGGCGAGGCTTCGTAGTCCGCATGTAGGAAACCAAAGGCTCGTTTACGCCGCCCAAGGCGTTCGGACCGCCATAAGGACGATTTGCGGTGCAGGGTACGTCCAGCTCCCCTCCTATCCCGTACATTCTGGGACAGAGGTCATATTTAATCCCCCGCAATATTATCCTGCATTATATTTTGATGGACATCCTACAGTGATTTTCTCTGCATCAAGGCTCCATACATCATTTAATTGACTAAAAATTCCTTCCACAATAATTGTTTTTCCTTCAGTCATTCCGTTAGGAACAGCAATTGCTCCAAAGTTTACGGTGACTGTTAAATTTTCACCATCAAGATTGAATGTGTAAGTGCTCATATCCAAACTTCCATTAGATACAATACCTCTTAGAACAACATTTTCATTTTCATGCTCTAATGGTGACGACATTAATTCATCAACACCAATTGGTGTTTGAGGTGGACTTAACCAAAGGCTTGCACCAAGTGCTACAAAAATCAGAACACCTGCTATGATTAGCCTTAGTCTTCGGTCAAGCATGTTAGTGCGAAATACAACTATCTGAAAAGACCTACTGCTTAGCGGACATTAACAGCCATACCTACGGCTTGATCAAGAGAATCCAAAGAATGCTGTTTCAACTTTCTTTTCAGTCCCTTTACTATTGATTTTGTTACTGTAGGCCCTTCAAAAACAAATGCAGAATAAAATTGAACTAGACAAGCACCATTGATGATTTTCTCCCATGCATCATCTGCATTTGAGATTCCTCCAACACCAATTATTGGAAGTTGCCCTTCAGTTTCTTGATAGATTAATTTAATGACTTCAGTACTTCTTTTTCCTAATGGTTTACCGCTTAAACCTCCAGTTTCTTCAATAAATTTATTTCCTGCTTCCCCCTCAATTTCGGGTCTAGAAATAGTTGTATTTGTTGCAACAATTCCACTTAATCCAGATGCACGTGCAGTTCTTGCAATTATTGCCAATTGTTCATCTGTTAAGTCAGGTGCAACTTTTACTAAAATTGGTTTTTCATTTGCATTGTGCTCTTTAGCAGATTCTTTGTTTTGTTGAATACATTTTTCCAGTAATGCAGCTAAGTATTCATCTGTTTGTAAATCTCTTAGATTTGGAGTATTTGGGGAGGAAACATTCACCACAAAAAAATCTGCATATGTCCATAATTTTTTAATTGAACCACAATAGTCCTCAGCAGCATTTTCATTTTCAGTAATTTTTGATTTTCCAAGATTAACTGCAATTGGTATTTTTGGCCAATCTCCTTTTCCTTTGAGTTTTTCTAATCTTTTTGCAGTTTTGTCAGCACCATCATTATTGAAACCCATCCTGTTGATTAATGATCTACTATTCCAATGNCTNAACATTCGNGGTTTTGGATTTCCTTTTTGCTCATGTAATGTAACTCCACCCACTTCTGCAAAACCAAAACCTAGTGCTGGCCAAGCAGTTAATGCTTCAGCCTTTTTATCCATTCCTGCAGCCAAACCAACGGGATTAGAAAATTGAATGCCAAATCGTTCTACTTTTAGTTCTGGAGATGAAAAAAATAGNCTTAATACTCCTCTAGTAATCTTTAATTTACTCAATACTTTTAATTTTCTAATTGCACGATAATGAGCTTTTTCAGAATCTTGAACAGCTAAGATTGGACGTGCACCCAACCGAAAGAACCAGCCCATTGTGCAGTTCATAGAGCCATACCCTTCAAGTCTTACGGCCTCTTAGCCTGCATGGGGCAAATTATGGGCNTGGAAATTTCGAAGGTAGATGGNAATAAACATCTTTCAATTCGAGAAGCAGCAAGAAGATTACTTCGTTTTGAGATTCAAAAATTTGTAGCACCNGAAAATTACAGCACAANTATAGATGATTTNATTTTAGAATTAAGTGATTTACAACCNGGTAANATAATTCAACCAGAATTTGAGAAGGGANCAAGTGNNGAAATATTAGAACTATACTCCACAGAAAATAAAATTGTTCAACTTGGAGGNGCAGAACCTGATGAATCAATTTGTTGGGTGCCAGGGGATTTAGAAANNATTTGGNNNGAGTTCTCAAAGTATGCTAGTGCATTGTCTGAAGCAGGNTATCCNGGATGNCTTAATTGNGGNGGTAANGATGCTGGNGAAGAATGGAATGAGAATTTGAGACGCTCGGAAATGATGAAAAATGNTTGAAATTTTCTCTTATATTATTACAGGTAATATACTATTACCTGTGAAAAAGTATCAAAAACCACAGCCTTAAGAATCGGAACAAATCGGATATCAAATCAGGAAAGGAGGGATGCAAGAACATGAATTTNCTAATTGTTGAATCNGGAGCCAAGTCAAAAACCATCCAAAAATATCTTGGAAAAGAGTACATTGTAATGGCCTGTGGCGGTCATGTTCAGGACCTTCCAAATTCAAGAAATGCTACTTGGGCNTCAGTNGATGGAGGTCTACCTCAACCACCATGGGGATGGACTCAAGGTGCAGAAAAAACGGTTAATAAAATGTTAAAAAAAGCATCTGAAAAAGATGTNAAAACAATTTATGTGGCTACAGATCCNGATAGAGAAGGTGAATTTATTGCATGGAGATTATTTGCAATATTTACCAAAGCAGGNTATCANGATATTAANCGNGTNACATTCAATGCNATCACAAAAAANCAAGTTGAAGAATCAATTTCAAAAGCATCAGAAGTAGANATGAATCTTGTAGATGCAGCAATNGTTAGAAGNTTGATGGANAGACTTGTAGGTTTTAGAGCNTCAAAATTTGCTAATTCTTGGAGCATTAAATCNNTNGGTAGGGTACAAACACCAACGTGTGGNTTTATNGTAGANCGTGAGTTGGAAAGAGAAGCATTTGTTCCAGTGCCATACTTTTCTGCTCANNCCTTTGCTAGTGAATTAAAATTNGTAGTTAAATTTCANGANAGNGATGATGAAAATGGNTGGAGNGANTCAGATGGTAAATTTGATNCTNCTCGGACAAATGANAGACAAATGGTTGATGANGTAATNGCNGCATTGGAGTCNGAAAGAAAANTNATGATTGAAGATGCTAAAGANGGGAGTAGGGTTACGAAACCAAAACCAGCATTTACAACGGATACTATGTTACAAGCAGCTGGTTCATCACTTGGTTGGGGTGTNGGNAAGACTATGGCTGTNGCTTCTAATTTGTATAATGGAGGTTTCATTACATANTTACGAACAGATTCTACACGTACAGATCCTGGTGCAAGAAATCAAGCAAGGGCNTTNATAGAATCAAAGTGGGGNACNGACCATCTAGGAGNAGCACCAGGNCCNGGTGCGGGTAGTGCNAAGGANTCAAAAGCACAAGATGCACATGAAGCAATTAGGCCNACAAATGTAGAATTGGAANNTGTAGANGATGCTGAACAAAATAGATTATATTCACTTATTCGTGCTAGGTTTTTAGCAACNCAAATGTCAGAAGCAAAATATTCTAATTCTTCTTTGAGTGCTAAAGTTAAGGGATTTAATCGTCCTTTAACATCTAAAGTNGAATGGAGGGTTCATGATGGTTGGGAAGCAGCATTCATTGNTACNGGAAGGAAGCAACCACTNACGGAAAGACCAAAATTGGATTTAATGCCAGGGGCAGAACATACACTTGATGATATTGAAGAAAATCCAATATTTGTTGAAGATGAAACAAAGCCTCCTGCAAGATTTAGACAACCTTCATTAGTTGCTCAAATGAAAAAATCAGGAATAGGAAGGCCATCAACTTACGCATCAACAATTAAAAAATTACTTGATCGTAAATATTGTGAATCTGGAAGTTCCGGTCTTGAACCAACAACCTCTGGTAGAACTTGTTGGCTAGAGGTGGCTCCACACTATACAGATCCTGAAGAAGGAGANGTATCGTTTATNTTNTCNCCNGAGTTTACAGCAGANATGGAAGNAAGATTAGANTCAATCNAAAGAGGAGANAGNCNNGCNNATGAAGTNTGGGATGGATTTGTAGGCACATTTNNANAANTTACATNCTATTGCTNNNGAATTAAAATCAAGAACACCAACACCACGTCAAAAGNATTTATTTGATCGNTTGTGGGCTGAAACTGATGAAAAAAGNAAATCAGAAATTTTGTCTGCCATNGATGTTGATGATGAAANTCAGATTACTGGTGAACAAATGAAGGGAGTGCTTGACCANTTNACTTCTGAATCTACTTTNCCNCCTTCNGAAAGGCAATTAAATTTTGTTAAATCTTTACTTGAGCAATTTNAAGGGANAGATNCAGAAGCATTTTCTGCAGTGGGNGCAACTAATCTTGAAGANTTGACTGGTGGTAGAAAAGGAACAGCAAGTAAATTGATTGAATTNCTTCTTCAAAATAACGAATCAGAACCAACTCCTGCATCACCAAAACAACTTAAATTTATAGCAAATTTGGCNGAAAAGGCNGGNTTNGATGAANNNGCCGCTTGTGCTTTGGTTGAATTAANCAACTATTCTGAATTAAAAGGNGGAAGAAATGGTTCTGCGAGNTCNTTGATTAATGAATTAAAGAAAGCNGGTAAAAAAGGGAAATAATAATNCTCTANACNGTTTAGCAGTGCCATGACAGGCTATTGGTTNATGAAGTCAGAACCTCACGTATATTCATTTGAGGATTTAGTTAAAGATAAAACAACACATTGGGATGGTGTTAGAAATTANCAGGCTAGAAATTTTATGAGAGATAAGATGAAAATTGGTGANTATGTATTATTTTACCANTCTAATCACAAACCNCCTCATNTTGCTGGAATTGCTAAAGTNTGTAAGGAGGGATATCCNGATTTTACTGCATTNGATTCAGAAAACAAATATTTTGATGCTTCATCAACCCCNGATAANCCNAGATGGATNATGGTAGATATAGAAGCCATNAAACCATTANATTCAATNGTTGCTTTATTNGATTTGAANGANAATNCTGCATTAGATGAAATGTTNGTNGTTCAAAGAGGNCAAAGACTTTCNGTACAACCTGTTGAAAANAGACATTTNGATGAAGTTTTAAGGATGTCTGGAACTAAGCTNTAACGCGTAATTATTTGAAAGTGNAGCNTTTCCGANAANACATGGGCTCACATGAAATTAGAGTTTCTGANAGGGCTTCNNGNATTGAATATGCTATTAGGGATGTAGTTGTTCCTGCAACAAAACTTGAACAAGAAGGGCATGAAATAATCAAATTAAATATTGGAGATCCTCTTGCTTATCCNGGTTTACCTACGCCTAAACATATGGTTGATGCTTTTAGAAAATCATTAGAACAACAAGAAAATGGCTATTCTCATTCTTATGGACTTAAAGAATTAAGAGTTGCAATTGCAAAAAATGAAAGTAATAAGAAAAATGGTGGTTGGGATTGNAAAGAAGATGATGTTTATGTTTGNCATGGAGTTACTGAAGCATTGCAGATAATCTTTGCAGCNTTTCTTGAAGAGGGNGATGTTCTATTAAGTCCNGGNCCTCATTATCCNCCATANTTGGCTTATCCNCAATTGTATGGAGGAACTACNGTAGAATATAGATTNAAATCNGAGGACAATTGGTCAATTGATTTTGATGATTTGGAATCAAAAATGANTGAAAAGGTAAGATTNCTTGTATTNATTAACCCTAATAATCCAACAGGAGGAATNATAACTTCTGATGAAATTGANNGGGTCATNCAAATNGCAGAAAAATGGCCNAATTGNACAATTATTTCAGATGAAATATATGATAGATTNAATTTTACAGATATGCATATATCTACAGCATCACGTTCTAATTCNGTTCCNGTAATTACTTTNAATGGAGTTTCTAAGGTATACTATGCACCNGGTTGGAGAATTGGATATATGGCTATCCATGATCCNNATTCAAAATTAANCAAGGTTCGAGATGGTATNGAGCGATTGTTACGTTCTAGACTTTGTGCNTCAACTCCTGCNCAAAAAGGATATTTNGCNGGACTTGAATCAAGNGATTCTTGGATGACNACTCATTTACAAAAAGTAATTTCTCAAAGAGATTTATGTATTGAAAGAATAAATCAAATAGAGGGATTAGAAGTTCAAAAACCGGAAGGTGCATTCTATATGTTCGTTAAATTAACTGATGAAATGTGGGCAAATGATGATAAAAATTTCGTTTTAAAATTATTGCATGAGGAACATATTTTGTTAGTTCATGGTTCAGGATTTTCTCCAGAATATGGTAAAGGGCATGTTCGTCTAGTTTATTTGCCAGAAGAGGAGATTTTGCATGAATCATTCGATAGAATTGATAGATTCCTTAAAAGACATAGAAATAGTAGCGATTCTTAGAAAACCTAAGAGGGCGACGTAGGTACATAGGGGGGAGATTTGATGTTAAGTGTAAGATGGCTAAATTTTTTGTTGTTTAGCATCATATTTTTATNTTCTATTCCAGCCATTGTTTCTGCTGAAGTAACAGTAATTCCAACAGAGGATCTTGGTTCTGATTACATGCTTTTACTTCCAGCAGGACTTGGTCTNTTTGGAACAATTTTCCTTGCATGGTATATTCTTCCTAATTCATTATCCTCTCTACAAGTTGCTTTTGAGGCCGACGAAAATTTATTTGAAGTTCATAGATTAACAAAGAAAAGAAGTGATGCAAGAGAATTACTTTGGTTAAAAGGAGTTCCTAGAGGTGTTATGACTTATTTGATGGCTATGACTGCTTTATCTATTTTGATTTGTGAATTATTAATAGGTTCTAATACGTATTATTTGCCAGTAACTATTCTTATGGCTGCCTGTGTTATTTTGCCTGTATTAGTTTCCCCAATAGAAACCTTAATTGCGCAATTAGATCAACTTCGCGCTAATAAAATTAAAGGATTTTTTGCATTTATTAGGAGGATTTGGGCTATTCTGATTATATCTGGTTCAACTCTTGGAATTTTGATGTATGGTTTAAGGCGACATGGTGCGTTGACTCCAACATGGGTAACTTTGGCTTTGTTGGTATTCATGTCACCTACAATTTTTGCTTATGGAAGAATATTAGGAGCATCTTGGAACATGCTTTTACTTTCTAAGTGGAGGAGCGTTAGAGGTAAACAAACACCAATTAATCCAGATAAACCGGGATTTTTTGGTAGAATTTCAGCTATGATCTTAGTGATTTTCTTGTTTACTATGCCATTTACGGCTACTAATGGTATATTTACTGTGATTTATGTAACATTTTCTGGAATGGAGAGGGAATTAGCATTAAATATTCTAAATTATGGTGGAGTGGGTGGATGGTATATTGTAGAATCAGCACAGATGGCGGCATTAATTGAAAAATATCAATACTTGAAAAGTGTCCCTCAAATTCTTGCAATGTTTCTTACACTTAATATTGCAATTGTTGGTTTAGCATTTATTTTTGAATTGATTCGTAACCTGTTTTTGGGTGGTCAATCGTTTGGCGGAACCGGTGGAGTCAGTTTAGCAGCGACTAGGGAAATAAGATCAGAAGGAGACGTTCAAGGTAGGTTACTATATTTTGCATTTGCTGGATTTAGTGGTTATACTGTTTTATTGGTTGTTTTGGCTTGTTACAAGGAATTTGGTTCATTAATGCCTTTTACAGACTTATTGGAAACATACGGCTTTGCCGAGTATGAAATTCTTAGGACTACTTGGACATTTATTGCATCAGGTCAAGCAATATTTTTGCTGATTTGGATTTTAAGTATTTGGAAATTCTTTCCATTAAAGAATCATGTTTTTGATTTATCTCCTGATGAAAGAAGAGCTGGTGCTTTTAGAAGAGGAACTAACGATTGGATGCAAAAGAAGGTTGATAATGCAGTTAGAAAAGATGATTTAGATTTCTTAATTACATTTCAAGGAGAATCTATACAAGGGGATCAATCATTAGTAAGGCTTGCAAAAACAAAGGCGAAAATGTATGAATATGCTCTGCGGGGTTTGTGGCCAAAAGCAATCACAGAGGCTAGGAATTTACTTGCACAGCAAGGCGGAGAAGATGATGATGCAAGATTATTAATTGGCATTGGACATGTCGCTTGTAGAAGAATTGATGCTGCAAGAGAAGCACTTTCTTCACTTGAAAATGAAGATGATTTTTCTGAACCTGAAGTAATTTCATTTATTGCAGATTATTTTAATCCTTGGCAAGGAAGAGCTTCGGATGATGATCTTTACGAGTTCCAAGGGGAGCCTATGATAGACAATCTATCAGACATTATGGAAAGATTTGGTCTTTGGTCTCCAGATTCTTTAAGTCCTTTGCCTCGTGGAGAAAAAGATTTGCTTGTTGAACATAATGAATTAATGCAAGTTGCAATGTTAAGAGGGCAAAGAGAACATACAATGGCATTAGAAAAAGCATTCAAGGTCGTAAGAAGGAAGCCACAAATGGTTAAGGCGAGGGTCTCATTAGCACTTTGTTTACTTGATCAGGGAGAATGGCATTTGGCTTTAGATGTGTATGAATCGCTTGCAGAAATGGCAGCAGCAGATCCAAGGACTGAAGCATTAGGAGAAATCCTAGGAGTTCCTACGAGGGGCTATGATGAATTATCTTCACCAGTTCCGCATGAGGTATTATTATCTTCAAGAAGAGAAAATAGTGATAAAAAATATTTATCTAAATTGAAACCATATCTTAAGGAGGCACCAACTAATGCTTCCGTTGGTTTACATTTCAAAAAACAAAAAGATGTGTCCTTGACTGCTAATGCAATGATTGCAGCAGACCAATCTGTTATGAGAGGAGTTGAACCAAGATATAGAGTAAGTAATCTTGTATTATTTGTTAGGTTGTTCATATTGTGGCCGTCTTTTGTAGCCGCGGGATGGTGGGTTTCTGAGAATAAAGCAGATGGATTTATTTTTGAATCGATTGGCCAATTTTTGTGGCCAATAGTAACGGGTTCGCTCTTCTTTTCACAATATATGTTGTCTAGGATAAAACGTTCTCAAAGAAGAGTAATTAGACAAGTTGATCAGAAGGCTATGATTGCTTATTCAAAAAGATTGAAACGCAGTAGGGTTGACTTGAATATCGATAAAGTCCCAATAGGGAATCATATGCTAATGTCTGGGATTTTAGTTACAATTAGCGATGCGGTTTATGATTTGGGTTTGCCTGGATGGTTGACTGTTAGATTAGAAAAACCAAAGAATTTACGTAGTAATTTACGATCAAGGTCAAAACAAATAAGATCTTCAAAATCAGCTAGATATAAGAATTTACCATATGAGTGGTGGAAAAACCAACCCCGTGCTTTGTCAAAAGAAAGTCAAGAATTGAAAAAGAAGATTGGATTAGTTTTACAAGACTTTGGAGGGAAAAAATCGCAGCATAAAAAATTAAGACAAAAGAGTAGAAACATGTCATCTTTGGGATTAGATGGAGATTCAATAATTTATACAGGAGAGAGAAAAACTAATCCTGAGCCACGAAAGAAGAAAAGAGGGCCTCCAAAGAGACAAACTGATGGAAGCGGTTCAGGAGATGATTTCGATATAGAGAGTTTCTTAGGAAGGCGTTGAGTAATTAAAGCTCAGACCATTTAGGTTTTGAATAGGCATTTTTACCATCGTCCCAGCAATAATGAATTTTACAATATTCTTGCTTTAATGCTTTAGCTCTTTCTCGAACCTCTTTTTCATTTCCACCTAGTGAAGCAATGTGTATTAAATCGGCCACTTCATCCATTGCATCTTTACCCATTCCTAAACGAGTCATTTCCGGAGTGCCCAATCTTATACCTGAGGGTTTTACTGCAGAAGTATCACCAGGAAGCATATTTTTATTCATTATAAGTCCTTGAGACTCTGCTCTTTTTGAAACGTCAGCACCCCCACCTCTTTCTGATACATCAACTAATACTGTATGGCTTTCTGTAAACCCTTGTTCTGATGCAAATACTTTCATGCCTCTATTCCATAAACCTTCAGCCAAAGCTTTTGCATTGGAAATAATGTCCTTGGCGTAATCCTCTTGAAATTCTAAAGCTTCTGCTAAACTTACACCAAAAGCGGCTACTTTGTGTAGGTGGTGATTAGAATGAACTCCAGGAAATACTTTATTTCTAATAGTTTTATGCAAACTTTTCCCATTTGGTAATTCAACGTCATTGTTACCTAGAATAACTCCGTGTTGCGGCCCTGGGAAAGTTTTGTGAGTTGATGCAGTAATTAGGTCCATACCATCACCCAGAGGGTCTTGGAATTGTTTTCCTGCAATTAAACCCAAGACGTGTGCACCATCATACATTGTATTTGCACCAACTTCTTTTGCTGCTTCAACAATAGGTTTCAAATCGTTCGGAAATAGATATACTGATTGACCCACATAACAAATTCGTGGTTTTTCTTGAAGTATTGATTTTACTGCTAAGTCGGTATCAATGGACATATTTTCATGAATTGATGGATAAGTAATTGTTGTAAGTCCTCTTAATCCTGCAGCCCCAAATTTTTGTGTAGATATGTGAGCACCCGCAGCTAATTCCGGAGCCATGAATTTATCACCAGGAGACGCTAATGAAAATAGTGCAGATATGTTTGCAGCAGTTCCAGAAATAGGCCTCACGTCTGCAAATGGGGCATTAAATAATTTTTTAGCTAAATTTTCGGTATGTGTTTCTATTGGATCATAATCCTCATTTCCTTCGTAATATCTTGAACCAGGTAATCCTTCTGCATATCTATTGTGCAAATCAGTTGTAAACATGTCCATTGCTGCCCTAGATACTAAGTTTTCACTTGCAATTAAGGGAATACTAGCTTCAAATCGAGAATGGTGTTGTTCAACTTGTTTTCTTAAAAAATCTAAACTTTCTCTACTATTTGAATCAGAACTAGGCATTTTTATTGGAGGGGGAAAATCATTATTCATATTGGACACATACCCTGCTTGCTAAATAGGATTATAGTAATACTGAATAAACTATTGAGGTGTAAGCACTACGGATGTCTGATGCCAATCATAGGTTCCGATGAAAATGAATTTTCTGATGCACTTGGAAATGAATTGATTCAACGATATAATTGGGAGTCTGGTATGTTTTATGACGCTTCATATAAGTATGAACCCTCTTGGTTAGTTTCTACATCAGCTTTTAATCGTTGGTTTGAGTTAATACAAGAAAATTTAGAATTAAATTTAGGAAGGAGATTGGCGCATGCAGCAGCAGATAGTGAGGAGTTAAGATTAGATTTAATGTCAAGGCCAACTGGTTTTTTCAAATTAAATAAAAAATCAATATTACAAATTAATGAGGACTGGAGACTTAGGGGACTAGGATCGTTAAAAGTTCCTTCTAAATCCTCTAAATTAGAAAAATTAGATTTAGAAGTACATGGTAGACTCCAATCAAGTTTTTCTTCTGGATTAGCAAATGCTGCTTGGGAGTGGGTCGTTAAAAAAAGACATAGATTTAGATGGGAAGACGGTGGTAGGGATATTGCATTAGTGCATTTGGAATTAGATGATGTTGAAATTGCAAAACCTAAAAAAATTAATTTTGAATGGTTTATTGATTCGGATAATGAAGTAGAGCACATTCAAAAAAATCCTTTATCAAAACCTTTTGAATTAACTTTTGGAGGTTGGGAATTAATGGGAGAGAGGCACGTAATGCTATATCGTGATTTTATTCTTAGGTTGATAGAGAATATCACTACTTATGCGTCAGAATGTTCTAAGCCCGCAATAATAATTGACTGGAGCATATTTAAAATGAAAGAAAATGAAATGATGGTTTGGGATGCAATTGCCAAATCATCTTCAGAATTATTCAGGGAGGGCGAAGAATTGTTTATGGTGGCAGAACCGGAAAATTGGGTTGGTGCGACTCAAGCAGAATTGGCAGAACATGGATTAGGGTCAATTTATTCATCAAAAGGAATAGATGCTAACGGAGGCGTTGAACTATCGTTTTCAAAAATCTTTCACCCAGCAATTGTAACTGGTGTTTTAATGGGTTGTTGGAGTCGTTCTGAAGGAAGAGATGCAAAGGCAATTTGGATTGAGTCTAATGGCGTCAGATGCCTTAAAATATCATCAAAATCAGAGATTGCATCTAGTTAATTTAAAGAAACCTTTTTGTTCATAAGCCCTCAATCTTTATTTCGGTTAAAATATTCGAGTTAATAGTCCGATAGGACTAAGGCGTGAAGATATGGTCCTGTCTCATAATCAAATGGCATACGTTGCAATTGTTGTAACTATGATTTTCGGCTCCTTATTTGTGGGCGTATCAGGCATAATGGATACAACAGTTCGTTATGAGGATGCAGGGGGTGATGTTTTAGATGACCAAAATGTTGAACAATCAATACAAGACTCAGATCTTGATGGTTTATCAGATCAGATAGAAAAAACACAATATGGTACAGATCCAACAGATTGGGACACAGATCGGGATGGTTTAGGTGATGGCTGGGAAGTGTTGAATGGATTAGATCCTTTGGACCCAGGAGATGCGGGAGTAGATGATAATACATTACAATCTTCTGTAGATTCAGATTGTACAGATGAGGAAATTAGTTTTGTTTCCGAAGAATCTGATGAACAAAAAACTGTATTAGTCAACGGTGTTGAGATTACATATAATGTGACCTATTTGACTTATACTTTACCAAATGGAATAACAAAAACCATTGAAGAAGCCGAACCCTGGGTTCCTAAAAATGGAATTTATGAATTGGATGATGGAAAATTCATTGTAACCGATTCAACGACTCTTTATTGTGGGGGAACAGCATTACCAGATGATGGAGGTACACCTGAAAATGGACCTACTGGAGATCCTGACAAAGATGGCTTAACAAATGAAGAAGAATTAGAATTAGGAACAAATCCGAATTTAAGAGATACAGATGCAGATGGTTTAGGCGATAAATGGGAATCAGATCATAGAATTACATTAGACGTTCCAGGGGCTTCAGGTCTTACTGTAGATTTATTTGACCCTCTAGATGGAAATTGGGGCTGTGAATTATTGACTGAATCTAGAGAAGCTGAAGTCGATGAATTACTTTCAGAAACGGGACCTTTGAATGAATTTGCTGATGAGTTCGGTCGAGACTTTAATGACCGATATAGTTGTGATTCTGTTTTAGATGTTGATTTAGATGGTTCTGATGGATTAATTAATTTCTTAGAAGAAAAATTCGGAACAAATCCATTAGATTCTGATAGTGATAATGATTTATTATCTGACAATGACGAGATTAAGTATGGTGTAGTTAGTTGGACTAAGTGGTGTGGTAAATCATCTGAAACAAAGGATAGAGCAGCACCTTTTACTCATGTTTCTGAAAATAGCATTGATTGGTTTTTAGAAGATATGGATGGTGATGGGAATTTGAATGGTCCATCAGATTGGGATACTGATGGCGATGGAATGCCAGATGGATTTGAGCACTGTTTTGCTAGTGCATTAGATCACCCTAGTGATCCTGAAACCACGGATTTATTGGACCCAGCAGATGGTTCTGATGCATATTATGATTGGGATTCTGACGAATTAAGTAACTTTGAAGAATTTGAATCAGCCTTAATTCTTGGCAGTGAAAATTTCACAAGTCCTTGGTTAGTTGACACTGATGGGGATGAAATGCCAGATGGTTGGGAAAAGGAAAATGGATTGCATCCTGCATGGGCAGGTGATAAAAATTTGGATCCTGATTTAGATGGTTGGGATCAAGATGGAGATGGCTCAGTAGTATATTCCGATTTATTATATACAACAACAGTTACTGAAATAGGTGTTGAGTTAGGCCAACAAGTTTCTAAAAATGAAGAGGTTGCAAGGGGATTATACACTTTGCCAGGAGGAGTTCCAGGTACAGCAAAGGTATATTCTCCTGTTGATGGGTATGTATACCAAATATTGGTAACTACTGGAGATCCTAATGATGTTGATAAACCAGCATCAATTATTGATTCAAGACAAGATGTGTGGATGGTGATTGTTGAAACTCACGAGAGATTCACGAATATTGATGAATATAATGCTAAATTCATGGATGGAGATGGAGAAGTAGATACTAGATCTACTAAACCAAATGATTGGGATACTGACGGTGATTTATTGTCAGATGGAATCGAAGTGCATGGTTGGTTTATTGAGGTAGTTATTGCTTCTGAAAAAGATGGTACTAAGGAACTATTAGTTACCAGTGACCCTGGTTTACAAGACACAGATAAAGATGGGCTTGACGATTTTGGAGAATTTAATTACGTAGGCAATGGTTGTAATTCAGGTTCAAATGCATCTAATTCAGATACTGATGGAGATGGACTTGATGATTATTTTGAAGCGGTAAATGGCCACCAAGATATCTTTGGTGGAGGTAAATATTTCACCTCACCGTGCATGTATGATACAGATAATGACCAACTTAGAGATGGAGAAGAAGTAAGTTTGGGCGAAGATGGTTTTGTTACAAATGCTAGTGATAGAGATACAGATAATGACGGATTAAAGGATGGTGCTGAAACCCTTTACACTCCGAGGCCATTCCATGGGGAACTAGAATATACAGACCCTTTGAACAATGATACTGATGGGGATGGAATGCTTGATGGTTGGGAGATGCAGGTATATTCTGCTGAAGAAAATACAAACTCTCATAGTTTGTGGATTTCTAGAGATATCTGGGATGATCCTCAGTGTACAGTAGGTATCAATGAACCCCCGAATAAATGTTCAAGAGATCCAGGGGCTTATTTGTGGGCCAATTTCGATGCTAAATCGGGAGACGAAAAAACGGGATTCCCTAGTTCTCCAACTTATGAGTTGTGGGAAATAAATATTACAAATTTCAACATTCCAGAAAATGATCTGTGCGATTGTAGGGGCCGATGGGCATTAAACCCAATGTTTGGCTCTTTAGCAGATTCATTATATGATGTTGATAATGATACTTTGATGAATTCTGTTGAAGGGCCTGACCGGTGGGACACAAATCCTGTTGTGAAAGATACTGATGAAGATGGATTACCAGATGGGTGGGAAGTAGAATATAGTATGCAAGCTATGGAATTAGGTTTGGTTGATAATGCAACCTTAGGCTCTTTTGGTGCTAGGGGTGTACTCGATCCCGCGTTAGATGATAGTAATAATAATGGAATTAAGGATGGCGATGAAGATATTGATAATGATGGATTAAATCGTACTAGTTTGTTAAACAAGTATTGCCCTGGGTGGGATAATAGTCAAAATAGCGAGTGTCACATAGATCCAAATCAAGTAAGTGGTAATTATCCTGGGAAAAAATTCTATGATGACCTAGAAAATTATACAAATTACGAAGAATATGTTAATGGTACAAACCCAATATTAAATGATACAGATGGCGATGGGTGGGAAGATGGTCCTGAAGTATTTTACCAAGATCATGATGATGATGGTATGGCTACTGGTTGGGAATATCATTTTGATTACAATCCTTTTAATGAAGCAGATAAAAATGGTGATGAAGATTTCGATGGCCACAGAAATTGGTGTGAGTTTAAATGGAATACTAATCCAAGAGATTCCTTGAGTTTCCCTGGACAGGGTCAATTGTGCTAATTTTCCATTTACACAATTATATCGAAGATTCAATAAGCACTTCTGACAGGAATGAATTGTGCAGAGAGTTAAGTTAAGGCTATATTTTGTTGGATTTATTCTAACTTGCTCACTTTTTGCAATTAATTTAAATTCAGTTAATGCTGAATCAAATTCTAATGATGAGTTTTATTTGTTAGATGAACAAGGTCAGATATTAAACATAGATGAGTTTGAATATATTACTGGAGTTTCATCACATGAAGTGCCATTATTTTCATATAGGATTGAAGGTTATGATTCAATAGGAAATTATTTTTTTGGAACTGCACACTCATCTATGTCTGAATCACTTATTCAAATAGGTCAAGAAGATTTGTGGCAATGGAAGATACCTGTCTCCTTTAGTGGAGATTGTAGTTGTAAAATTCATATTTACCAATTAGATTATAATTCTGAAATTTTAGAAGAAGAAACTTTGATGATGTGGTTAAAATCAGATGATGATGTTGAAATTCAGTGGGCTTACCCAATAATACATCAGTCATTTTCAGAAAAGGGAACTTGGACACCTGGTGGTCCCAGTTTACATTTTAGTTCCGACTTAGATCTTTATGCTGATGTCTATTATCCTTCTGAAAATCAGGCAATGAATGAAAGTATTGAAATGGATATTTCTGCAAATATTGCCGAGGTTGCCGAGGTGTCGGAGACAGGGTCAAATTTCAACAGCCAATTTATTTTAATAGAACAAACAGAATTAGATACAAGACATTATAAATTACATTTTTCAATGAGTCTTGAAAATTATTCTGAAGGTGCATATGCGTTAGATTTTAATTCGGATAAATATTCTCGTTGGAATGTTGGTTATTTTTTTGAAATAGATAAAACAACACCAATTCCGATTATTGAAGCTAATGATTTTGTTTATGAAAGTTTAGAATGGGTATATGTAAATGCCACAAATTCCTTTGATCCAGCATCTTCTCTTGATATATTTCATCAAAAATGGTGGGAAGAACTCCCTACTATCGAAAACGTTTCTTTTGAGTGGATTATTGAAGACCCTGACGGTACAATCAGTGTTCCTAATGAAAATATGATAGTTAGCCCAACACAATTGAGGTTTTTACCAATAACTAATGGTGAGTATATTTTTACTTTAATAGTCACAGATAATGCAGGAAATAAAAATCAAACTTCGCAATCAATTAATGTTGAAAACGTAATTCCAGTTAGCCTGATTTCTGATTCGAACAATGAATTAATTGATAATCCAATATTTAATTACAATCGTACTGATGCTGAAAAATTGGTATTTTGTGCCGATTTATCTACAGATTCCACAAATGAAATTGCTGATTTACAATTTGGATGGTATCTTGATGGAGTACTTTATTCAAGTAGTAATGTTACTGAAATTAATGTTGCTGATTTAGGTTCAAGTATTGAATTAGAATTGATAGTAAAAGATTCAGATGGAGCCTCAGATAATATTTCAATCACCCTAAATCAAATAGATTCTTTAATGGGAGAGTCTCAAAAACTTAATTCAAATAATAATTTTTTCAATGGGCTTAATTTGGTGTTATTAACAGCATTTATTTGTACAATAATACTCTTCTTTATTAAGAAAAAATCAAATGAAGTAAACCCCTTACCAAAGTGGTCAGAGCACAACAAGAAGCAGTAACTCTTTTTCTTAGTACTAACTCGGCATGTTATGGCATTCACTAGTACAGCCCGGAGTCTTGGAACCGCTCCCAATCCAATTAGTACTGAAGAATATAGGGAAAGGCAAAAAAAATTATATTCAAAATTACAAGATTCTTCGGCATTGATTCTTTGCTCTTCACCAACTGCCGTTAGAAGTAATGATGTTCATCACCCCTATAGGACAAATAGTAATTTGTTATATTTGACTGGATGGAGTGAACCTGAGTCNGTTNTGCTTTCAATTCAGATTGACAGCGATTGGAAAACAATTCTTTTTCTCCAACCAAGAGATACTGTAAAGGAAATTTGGGAAGGCAGAAGGCCTGGTGTTGAAGGTGCTTTAGAGGGTTGGGCTATTGATTATGCTTATCCAATAGAAGAGATAAATGAAATTTTACCAAAGGAGTTGGAAAGAGTAGGTGTTGTATATCATTCTGTAGGTTTAGATTCTAAGGTAGATGCTATTGTTGAAGGTTCAATAAATTCGAAAACTAGAGCTAGACAACAAATAGGGGAGGGGCCTACCCAACGAATTGATCCTGCAGGTTTAATTTCAGAAATGAGGTTGATTAAATCAGAGGCAGAAATTAAACTTATGAGGCATTCAGCAGAAATTTCCTCATTAGCACATATTGAGGCTATGAAAAATGGGCATTCAGGAATTGGAGAATGGCAAATTCAGGGTTTGATAGAAGGGTGTTTTAGGTATTTAGGCGCTAGTGGCTGGGCCTACCCAAGTATAGTTGGCGGAGGTGAAAATGCAACAATTTTACACTATCATGCCAATAATATGCAATGCTCTGATGGGGATATAGTTTTGATAGATGCAGGTTCAGAATTCGAAGGATATGCTGCAGATATTACAAGGTCGTGGCCTGTAAATGGTAAATTTTCGGAACCACAAAAGAAAATATACAATTTAGTTTTAAAATCACAATTAGCAGCAATTGAACAATGTGTAGTTGGGAATGAATATCTTGAAACACATAAAGCAGCAAGTAGGGTATTAGCCGAAGGATTAGTTGAATTAGGAATCATATCTTGTACTGCTGAAGAGGCTTTAGAAAATGGTGAGTTAAAAAAATATTTTATGCATGGAACAGGTCATTGGTTGGGTTTAGATGTTCATGATGTGGGTATCTATAAGCCAGATGGGAAACCAAGAAAATTTGAAGCTGGAATGGTAATTACAATTGAACCAGGATTGTATTTTGGCGGATGGAGACCTGATTTGAATGATTTAGATCCACAATGGGATGGAATTGGGATTAGAATTGAGGACGATGTCTTAATTACAGAAGACGGGCCCGACGTTCTATCATCAAGATGTCCGAAGAATCTAGATGAGATTGAAAGTTTGATTGGAACATCTTAACTTCGCTGAATAAGGGATTAAATCTGTGTTTATCATCACATCCCAAATCAATATTTTGAGATGTTATTGTTGCTCCCCCACTAATATTTTCATAATAAACAACCCATGATGCGACTTCAATTCTTTGGCTTCCTCCTCCATCATCATTAACAGGTTGGTAATCTACACCGTCGTAAAGCCCTCTGTATAACATATTATTCGTGCCACCAGATGTATTAATCCAGGATGTAATGTCGTGACTCCACTGTTTTACATCCATCCCTGGACACCAACCTGCTCTGGCATAAGGCCAACTTCCGAGTTGATTTGCTACAGTACCATCAACAACTTGTTTTAAACATCCTTCACTATCTCTATTTGTTGTTGAATTTCCTGCATGCGGAAAATCTTGTTGTGTATCGAATCCATTCATTAAAAATCTATGTTCGCTATTACAAAATTCCGCACAATTTGCATCATCGTCTTGAAATCCATGGCCCGTGATTAATGCTACAATTTCGGCTTTGGCCGTTCCTTGAGGGATGGTTAAATTATGTTGTCTTTTTTGAGTAGGAGTCTCTGTATTATATTCGCCCCTAAAGGCCCCTCCCTCAAAGAGGAATTCTCCTGATGTGGGTCTTAATCCATCATCGCCCCAATTTGATAAAAGCGCAATTAATCTCAATCCACCCTTATTAGCTCCTGAAAATTTAAACTCATATGTCCCGCCATCCTTCACCATAAATAAAAATGGTGAAACATCAGTAAGCCATTGACCTTCCCTTCCATAAGTTGTAATGTATCTGGCAAACTCAGTCCCACATGTGGAATGAACGTTTACTTCTTCACATATTTTTAGATATTCAAGATAGTCCCATTCATGACAACCTGCATCATTAGTACCATCTCCATCTGAATCATAGCGAGTTTTGTGTTCATCACATGAATGATAAAAATATAATTCCATTGTATTGAATGTTGACATTACACTTGAATTTGGAAAACTTGCATTGGAATAGCTATTGTAACCAGCCATCCATCCACCATTGTGCCATTGATCAAAAATAGTTACAGACGTAATTGCAGGATCTTGCTGCCTAATTTCAACTTCAAATTCTTTTGTATACATTTGGGACTCATAGGCTAGAAAATCTACATTATATCCTGAATTCCAATTGTATAGACTTCCAACTTCCCTCCATCGTTGGAAATTATCAATCCCATAGTAGAATGAAGACCAGTCATTAATTACGTCTCCTAACCCACCATTCATACTAAAAAATCGTTCGTCAATATAATGGATGTGATCTAACCAATAAGCCTCTTCTTCACTTGACAAAGTAGAAAGATATGAATTTACATTTGATCTTTTTGAATATACATCTGAATGATATGTGGTGTCAAATGAAGCAAAAAATATGTGAGTACCTTGATTAGGTAATTTCTCTATCAAATTACCAACATTTTGATTCCATAAATTAGTATTATAGCTGCTTGCAGCATATTTAGCAAAAAACAAGTAATTATCATGCCCAGTCCATTCTGTTTGGAAATCCCATGTTGTACCACTTAACGTTACAAAATTAAAATTACTAACATGATCCATCGGGTTTGTTCCATATGGTCCAATATTCCAAGCAACTGGTAATTGATTTACAGAACAACCGTTTTGATCAATAGTCCATTTTTCGATTGGACTATTGGGGCAATCATCTAAATCTTCTGTAATACCATCAAAATCTCTATCTGCGCAACCAACTGCATTAACTTCATCAATTAATTCATAGGGTGTGTCTGGGCATACATCTAAGTCGTATGTAATTCCGTCTCCATCTCTATCTCCGCAACCATTTACGTTGACAGTAAGTCCAAAAGGAGTCCCTTCACAGTCGTCGTCTATGTCTCTAACACCATCTTTATCTGTATCTCTTTGGTAATCATCACACCCTTCAAAATCAACAGATGTATAGTCTGTTGTCCAAGGACATTCATCATTGTCGTTTATGACTCCATCTGCATCAATATCCATATCTTCATTGCTGTCTTTACAACCATCACCGTCCCAATCAGTATCAGAATTAGAAATCCATCCAATAACGCCTCTTGCACAGGAGTCGTCAACATCTAGAACCGAATCGTTATCATCATCTAAGTCTTCATTTGAATCATCTTTACAACCATCAGAATCATGGTCTCCAATTGCTGAATCCCAATATTTTTCACCTTTAGGGCATGAATCGAAATCATCCATTATCCCATCAGCATCATCATCAGAATCTTCATCAACATCTCTACAGCCATCTGTATCATAGTCAGTTTCGTACGTTGAAATCCAACCCATTACACCTTTTGAGCAAAAGTCTACTGAATCAGTAATCCCATCATTATCGTCATCAGGATCTTCATCGAGATCTCTACATCCATCTAAATCAAAATCTAAATTTGTATTGGATGTCCAATCAGTTGCTCCATTCGGACAAGAATCGAATAAATCGTTAATTCCATCACCATCCATATCATCAGCTCCAATTAATACTAATGCCACATTTAATTCTGTGGATGATTCAGTCCATTTCCCACAATAAGCCTCTAATGATGCAGACATATTGTCTTCTAATATACCAATTTCAATTTGGAAATCTCCATTTCCTTCAGCTTCTGTAATTGCTTCAAATCCATTCTCTAGCAATAATCTCACTAAACATGTTTCTGGAAACATATGTTCGACAGTCCCTTCTAATACTCCAACAATTTCTTTTTCATAAGGCCCGATAGAATCAATATTTATTGTAGGGCCTCCTTCATCTGGAACCATCATTTCAAGAGTTATATATTCTGTTTCTGTTGATTGTTGATTGATGTCAGTTGCATAAATACCGATTGTCCATCGACCGGGGTCATAAATCGGTAGCGCTCTTGTCCACGTACCGTCACTTTTTGCATTAAATGGCATTAAAGCTTCAAGGTCTTCACTATTTCCATCGATTGGCATTAATGTAATATAAATTGTAACTTTACTTGGGAATTCATCAATAATGGTTCCATTAATACTTGCATATTCGCTATACCCTACTTGTGTGTCATAAACAAATAGTTGTGGAAAAAGGTCAATTTCAGGTATGTCATTTTCATTTTCCGTGGGTGTTTCTACAGTATTATCTTCAGAGGGAAAGGTACATCCAGAAAGAAAAATACTACTCGCGATTAACAAAACCAAAACACTATGCTTTAATCCCATAGACAACGTAAAACCTTACGATTGATAATATTGTTTATTATCCAAACATGACAATAAATCCTGCTTTAATTGCCATTTTCCTGAATTCAGGTACATTTTTCAACATTGAAATGCCAAGTGCTAATGGTTTTTCAATGTCTCCTTTCTCATTAATTAATTTAATAACTTCTGGCTTTGAAAATATTTTGAATATTTCTTCCAATTCTTCATCCGTTCTTGAAGTTACAAAGAAATCTCTTAATGATCTAATCCTTTCAAATTCTTTTTTTGCTTTTGCATATTTTTTAGTGACTTTAATTAATATTTTTTTAGCCAATTTATTTTTCACAACCATTTGATTCAGTTCTTCTGCAATTAAATCTACTTGGGCCATGCCAGGTCCAATTCCTCCACCCGTGGTTGGTTTTGCCAATCCCGCCGCATCGCCAATGAGTAAAACTCTGTCTTGTACGGGGCGAGGGACTACTCCAGCAGGTATTGGTCCACAAAATTTACCGATTTCCTTGCAATTTTCAAATTTATTTGCCCATCTTGATTTTGTCATCAAATTATTGAGCAATTCTTCGCAACTTCTGCCATCTAAGTCCTCAGCTCTACTCCACATTCCAATTCTATGTGTGTCTCCATTAGGTATTGCCCACGCAAAAAATCCAGGTGCAATATCTTCCCCAGTAAACATCTCAAGCATTCTGTCTTTAGTTTGAAATCCAGTAACTTCAACCTGATAGCCTATCATGAATTCTTTAGGATAACCCATTCTGTGTTGCCTTCTAACCCAACTATGTGCTCCATCTGCTCCTACGAGTAATTTTGCTTTAACTTCTTTAATTTCTCCATCAACTAAAATTTCTGTGATAATGAAATCATCCACGTAATTAGTATCTATTGGTTTGCTATTTAGCCATAATTCAGCCCCTTCATCCATTGCTTGTTGAACTATCGCCTGATCAAATTTTTTGCGGCAAACTGCATAGGTTCTAATCTGATTCGCTTTTCCAATTTCAATAGTTGTTCCATACGGGCTATGCATGATTGCACCATCTATTTCTGACAATACTGTATCATACAACCCTACCTTTTCCATCGATGAAGGGTTTACTAATCCTGCACATTGGAATGGTTTTCCAATTTCCGAATGTTCTTCAATCATTAAGATCTTACATCCTAATTTGGACATTTGTTTTGAAAAATATCCGCCAATTGGACCTGCACCAATTACAAGGATGTCTACCTCTTTCATAATATCACCATGCATCTTTTTTCGATTTATTTTTTATTACTAATTCTGCTTCAAGAGTTTCCATTTTCTTTTGTTTTAATCCAATCTTTCTTGCTAATGCAGTTGAACCGCCATGTGTGCCGATACCTGTTTTTTCTAATGTGACAAATATTGCAGGTAAAAGGATTAAAGCGCTTGCTGCGGCAATCCACAATAGTATGATCACAACTTGAACAAATGGGATTAGTTCGGGAATTGGTATTTTGTATGCTGCAGCCAACCCTGCCGTAGTAACACAGGCAGCCTCAAATAATGACATCCCTGTAGAAACACATGAAGAACGGATGGCTTCAATTCCTCCACCCATTTCTTTTATTCTATTTGCAATGTGAATTGAGAAATCCACACCTACGCCAACTAAGATTGAACCAATCATTACAGTTACTAATGATAATGAAACATCCATTTGCCACATTACTAGCCATTGTAAAAATACTGTGGCCATTACAGGAAGTGTAGACCAAATTGCATATCTCAAGTCTCTAAATACGATTGCTAGAGTCAATATTGTTAATCCAATAGCACCAGCAAGACTGCCCCACTGAGATTCAACAATTAAATCATTTACAGCAATTGAAACTGCAGCTACCCCAATAAGATTTGTAGATTTAATGTCTCCAGGTGCCTCTTCCGCATACTTGTTTATGTCCGAAACAGTTTTGGTTGTATCTTTCATTGGTATAAATGGCATATCGACATAAATGAGACTTCTTTGATAATCTGTAGATGTAAATAGGTGTCTTGTTTCATCAGTAATGCTTGAATAAAACACGTTTAATAAAAATATTTGAGCATCTGGTTGGTTATCTAAGGCGATTAAAACATCCCAAAATGTGACCCTTCCGTCTACTTCTTGTCTCAAGATTTCTTCAGCAACATCTCTAATAGGTTCAGGCATCCAATCCTGATCTCTTATTTGTTCCCAAATACTTTCGCCCCCGACTGTAGGAGATACACCCACCGACTTCATAAGGAACACAATCGATACAGCAGTCGTATTTTCTAAGCGATTGACATCATTGGTTAATGCTTCAATAGACTGGAGATTTTGGACAGGGTTATCATTTCTTATTTCATCATCAGTCCTGTCGCCTTTTATAGCCCCATCAACCATTAGCATACCCACTTGTCCAGCATTAAACTCTTCACTATACAAAATCATTTTTTCAACAGCAGGTTGGCCTTGAGGTGCCATTCCTAGCAAATCGATATTTTCTTCTACGTTTTCCCTTCCAAGAGTAAATGAACTAAGTAATAGAATTACGAATACAATAATTACAGCATAATTTCTTTTTATTGGCACTTCAACTAGTTTTACAAACGGTTTTAATGGTGGGTGCTTTGGTTTCTTTAGATCTAAAATCATTGTTAGATTTGGAACCATTGCCATTGTTAGGATATATACAACAATTATTCCACCTGCTAGTGCATAACCAACAGTTTTAATTGGCGCCATTGGTGTAAATGCCAGTGAAATAAATCCAATCACAGTCGTTACTGCAGAAAGCATTACTGCCTTTCCTGTGGATTGTAATGCCTTTTTCATTTTTTCATCAGGTGTCCCCTCTTCTTCAGCATAACGATTGGTTATATGGAGCCCATAAGATACCCCTAGTGCGAGTAATATTGGTCCTACGATAATCACAGTCATAGTGACTTCATAACCCGTAATTCCTATTATTCCTAATGTGCAAAATACGGAGCAAAGTGTAGGTAAACCGGAAATAATAAGCACTTTAATGCCTTGTTTCCATTTAGGCCTAAATGTTTGTAATATGTCACAATGGAAGAAAAATAGAACTATTGCTACATATAGGATACCTAATGGAAAAACTTCCCAAAATAATACAAATGAATATTCTGTAACTGCATTTGTTATCGGTACTGGGCCAGTTAAGTTCATTTGCAAGCCCAATACATCCCAATTGTTTGTTTCAGAAAGGTTCTCTAATCTCTCAGTTGCTTCACTAATAATTTCTTTAGCACTTTTATTTTCGTCGACTGCTACAATTATTACTGCTCTATCTAAATTCCCATCTCCATCAATATCTCTTGCTAATTTGTCTAGTGCAGGAGATGGTACTTCTCTAGTTCCATCACAATCATCATCGTCATCATCGCAGTCTTCTTTTTCATATAATTGTCCGATAATTTGATCGATTGTTGCTTGGCTCGGAATGGAGTATTCTCCTAAAATCTCTAAATCATCAACAAATTCATTGAATTGTTCGGCTGCATCATCTCCCAAATCGCCAGGGAATAATGCTCCAATTTCAGTTGAAACTGCTTTAGTGACTCTTGGTGCACTTGAATTAACTTCTTTAATTACTGTTGAAAGAGAAAGTGCGTAGATGTAGTCGTCAGATTTGTCAGATAATTGTGGATTAAGCTCTTTTTCAACTTTATCGAATTGATGTAATATTTCCTCATCGGTAATATTTCTACCTTGACCCAATTCAACATAGATAATCATAACATTAGTTGACCAATCATTTTTAATTTGAGCAATTTGATTTTTAACACTATTAGGATCCTCGTCATCGGGGAGATATACTTCCAAATCGCCATTAACATTTAACGAGGGCTCATCTTTATATTGCCAGGGCATGGGGGCATTTTCATTTTTATCAACAAAGCCGCTGTATAGGGAAAGATAAACTGTGACCATCAAGAAAAATGTGACAGTCATTATTGGGAATCTTGTTAGCATCCCTACTACTCCAATTCTGTCAATATCTCTTTTGATGTTTTTTGGAAGATTAGCAACACCTGTTGCCGCGGCTCCAATATCAAAATTTTTGATTCCAGAAATAGCTTTACGCCTTACAATTCGGCCATAACGATTTACTTTTAACCAACCTGCATTAGCCTGATTAGAAATTATTTCGGTAACACTATAATTTCTACTTTCTGAGGTACCTTCCCCAGTCCTCTCATCGGCTTCGCTCACGTATGCTCATGTGTCCGTAAAATAAATTAGACATTAAACCAACTGTTGAGATTTATTATTTTTTACAATTTGTGAGGACGGGAATTGTCAAATATTGAGTGCAGCACGATAATTCATCAACGGGTGTCTTTTAAGATGGGTGAAGCAAAAATCACAGATAAAAGATGGTCAATTGATCTAGAAAAGAGAATTCAAGAAGAGCACTATGAGGATGAAGAGGAGTATGATAAAAGATATGCATTTAATCCTGAAAGTCCAAAAGAATTGTTTGTTATAGATACACCACCACCTTATCCCAGTGGAACTTGGCATATTGGGGCTGTAGCTCAATATTCAATGATTGATGTGATCGCAAGATCGCAAAGGTTGATGGGTAAAGAAGTATTTTTCCCATGGGGCGTGGATCGTAATGGAATAAATATCGAATTCACAGTGGAGAAGAAAACCGGAAAAAAGATGAAGACTTATGACAGGGCTGAATTTTTAGATTTATGTAAAGAAACTATTGAAGAATATACCGTTGCAATGCGTAAAACAGCTAGAAGGGTGGGGCTTTCTTGCGATTTCAAAAATGAGTATCTTACAGACGCACCAAATTATCGAGCAGTAACACAATCTATTTTTGTTGATTTGTTTAAGAGAGGGGAGATAATTGAAGATCTTAGGCCCAATATCTATGACCCTATAGAGGGAACAACAATAGCTGATGCTGAAGTTGAAAGGTTACCGCGTAAAACAAATTTAGTTGATGTAATATGGCATACAGAATCAGGTGAAAAAGTAATAATCTCTACAACTCGGCCTGAATTGATTTGTGCTTGTGGCGTTGTGGTCGTTCATCCAGAGGACTCACGGTATTCACATTTAATTGGTGAAAAAATAAAATTACCTCTAGATGTAGAAAATAGAGAAGATTTTGTTGAAATAAAAACTCATTCTTCGGTAAAAAGTGAATTCGGTTCAGGGGTCTTGATGGTTTGTTCTTTTGGAGACCAAAACGATGTATCGATATTTAGAGAGTTAGGCATTAAACCATTCCAAGCTATTGATTTGTTAGGAAAGATGACAGAAATTTCAGGACCTTTGAATGGACTATCTGTTTTAGATGCTAGGAAATTAGCAATAAGTATTCTTGAAGAAAAACAAAGAATAGAATCAATTGAATTACGTGAACAAGAGATACCCGTTTCTGAAAGAGGTAAAAATCCCGTAGAGATTATTTTATTGAAAGAATGGTATGTAAGACAAACACATGTACAGGATAAAATTTCCAAACTTTCAAATGAAATTAATTTTGTTCCACCAAGAAATAAGCAATATTTGTTAGATTGGATGGAAAATATTAGCATAGATTGGCCAATTAGTAGGAGAAGATGGTATCATACAGAGATTCCGATTTGGTATTCTGAGGATGGATCTAAAGTTGTAGTTCCACCTTCGGGAGTTTATGTTCAACCTTGGAATGAATTGCCACCACCTGGTAGTGAGGTTCTGGAAAGGGAATCAAGAGAATTTATTGGTAAATATGATGATTTAAGTAGTGAATTAGGTAATTTATCCGGTGAAGAAAAAGTTTTTGATACATGGATGGACTCCTCAAATTCAAACATTTTCGTATCAGGTTATTTGTCGAATCCAAAGATGTTTGAGAGGGCATTTCCAACAGGAATTAGGCCACAAGGCAAAGAAATTGTTAGGACTTGGCTTTACTATACTCTGTTAAAAAGTGCTTTATTATTTGATAAACCGGGATTTGAAAATGTTTGGATAGATGGATTGGGAATGGACCCTTGGGGCCGAAAAATGTCTAAATCATTAGGTAATGGAATTGATGCAGACAGTGTTTTAGAATGTGGTGCTGGAGGGAGGACTGGCTCATGGAAAATCAAAGGCCCAGAAAAATCAGTTCAATTGAAAGCAAATAAAATTGGTAGTGAATGTTTTAGATTATGGAAGGCCTGTGAAGCACAAGTTGGAGATGATTTCCATATTAACCCCGAGGAAATTGAGAAAAAATACTTCGGAGTTTTAACTAAAATTTTCAATGTTGCAAGATTTGCAAGTCAATTTCAAGTACCTTTGGATTTAGATAACAAACCATCCAATCTTTCAGTGGCAGATGAATGGATTTTAGCAGAATTTTCAGATGTGAATCAGTCCGTTAAATTAGCATGGGAAAAAATAGACATCTATTCAGCTGCACAGTCTATTAAGAATTTTGCAACAGGTATTTTTCCTAGCCATTGGCTTGAAATGGTAAAAACTCGATTATATGATGGTGACAAAACCACTGCGTGGACTTTGCATAGGATTGTGAGGGATATGTTGACTATTTTCAGTCCTATATGTCCCTTTTTCACACATTATCTTTCTACAACATTATACGAGAATTCATCAGTAGATGTTAGGGAATTTCCTGAAGTTCCAGTAGTTGAACTTGCTAATTCTGAAAGGGGGGACTCTCTTAGGAGTATGACTCATTCCTTGGTGAGCTTTAATGGAGAGATATGGAAGTCTAAAAAAGATGCAGGGCTTTCATTGAACTCGCCTATTTCCGGTGTTAATGTCCCTGAAGAGTTGTCGCTTTTATCGGATGCATTAACAAAAATGCATAAATTGGAATGATTGTTTAACTTTACAATTCATAGCAATTTCTATCACCTTATTTTTTATCGGACAAGCATGGAAGATTCGGTAGACTCAAATTTCAATTCAGATAATTTGCCACCTTTAGAAATCCCTATGGGCACTAAACTTAATTGCAAATCTTGGGCTTCCGAGGCAGCATATAGGATGCTGCACCACAATATACATCCTGATGTTGCTGAGATTCCCGAACAATTAGTAGTGTATGGGGGGACTGGAAAATGTGCACGCGACTGGGAATCTTGGAAAGCAATACGTGATCAATTGCTGGTTTTAGATGATGATCAGACATTGTTAGTACAATCAGGAAAACCAGTGGGGGTTATTCCAAGCCATTCTGATTCTCCAAGGGTATTAATTGCAAATTCAAATTTAGTTGGCAATTGGGCTACAAAAGACCATTTTGATAAATTAGAGGCAGAGGGTTTGATGATGTATGGTCAAATGACTGCAGGCTCTTGGATTTATATTGGCACTCAAGGAATTCTACAAGGGACATATGAAACTTTAGCTGCGGCAGCAAAAAAACATTTCAATACCACTCATTTGTCTGGAAAAATCTTCCTTACAGCAGGATGTGGTGGAATGGGGGGAGCACAACCATTAGCATGCACAATGCTGGGTGGTGTTTGTTTAATTATTGATGTTGACTCTTCAAGGTTAGATTTTAGGCTGAGAACCAATTATTTGGATGTTAAAACCGATTCCATAGAAGAAGCATTAATGTTGTGCGAGAAAGCAAAATCAGAATTAAAACCACTTTCTGTAGGATTGTTAGGGAACGCAGCAGAAATTTTTCCAAAATTATTAGGGATGGATTTCAAGCCGGATTTAGTAAGTGATCAAACTAGCGCTCACGATCCACTCGATGGTTATGTTCCATTAAATAATGAAGGTCTTTCAAAAACTGAGCGACATTCAATTAGATCAAAATATATTACAGAGTCTCAAAAATCTATGGCTAAACATGTAGAAGCAATGTGTGCATTTCAGGATTCAGGTTCGATTGTTTTTGATTATGGTAATAATATAAGGGAACAAGCAACATTAGGAGGTTTAAGTAGGGAGAGGGCATACCAATTCCCTGGCTTTGTGCCTGCTTATATTAGGCCCTTATTTTGTGAGGGGAAAGGCCCCTTTAGATGGGTTGCCTTGTCAGGTGATCCTGAAGATATATACAAAACAGATGAATTGGTCAAGGAATTATTTCCTGAAGATGATGCATTAAGAAATTGGATTGAAATGGCTCAAAAAAAGGTTTCTTTTCAAGGGTTGCCTAGTAGAATCTGTTGGCTGGGTTTAGGAGATAGAGCAAAATTTGGTCTTGCATTAAATAAATTAGTTGCTGATGGAGTCATTAGCGCTCCAATCGTTATTGGAAGAGATCATCTTGATTGTGGGTCCGTATCTTCACCATATCGTGAAACAGAAAGTATGCTTGATGGCACAGATGCTGTTGCTGATTGGCCATTATTAAATGGGATGGCTAATATTTGTGGAGGTGCAACATGGGTTTCTATGCACCATGGAGGGGGTGTTGGGATTGGTTATTCACAACATTCTGGAATGGTGATTGTTGCAGACGGAACCCCAGAAGCATCAAAAAGAATTGAACGCGTTTTAACCACAGACCCATTAACAGGGGTTTACAGGCATTTAGATGCAGGATATAAAGAAGCAAATGAAGTTGCAAAATCTAAAGGAGTCTCTACTCCCTTGCCATTTAAACCACGTAATTAGATGATATCGTTATATGCTTAATTCATAAAGCAGTTAATATGACGGTAGTTTTAGATGGGTCCAATCTTACTATTGAAGACGTGGTAAATGTCGCTAGAAATAAATCAGAAGTAGGGGTTTCAGAAGATTCTTGGAGTAGAATTCAGAAATGTAGAGATATGATTCAGGTGAAAATTGATTCACATGAGATAATGTATGGTGTGACTACAGGAATAGGTGAATTTAGCGAAGTTGTTTTAGACTCAGAACAATTAGAAGACTTTCAAAAGTTTTTGATTTATTCTCATGCTGCTGGAATTGGAAAACCTTTGGATGAGGAAGTGGTTCGGGCTGCAATGTGTGGTAGAATAAATGTTCATTGTAATGGCAATAGTGGAGGTAGGCCGCTAATTACAGAGAAATTAGTTGAATGCCTAAACGTAGGAATCACTCCCGTTTGCGCAGAAATTGGTTCAGTTGGTGCCTGTGGTGATTTAAGCCCAATGAGCCAAATGGCTATGACTTTGATGGGTGAAGGTGATGCTTTTTATCAAGGAGAATTAATGCCTTCCGAAGAAGCATTAAAACTCTGTGGGGTTGAGCCT
Source organism: Methanobacteriota archaeon (assembly GCA_002720275.1). Lineage (GTDB taxonomy): Archaea > Thermoplasmatota > Poseidoniia > Poseidoniales > Poseidoniaceae > MGIIa-I. The sequence goes on along the minus strand of PBHR01000025.1, from coordinate 2,397 downwards.
TTAGTTCTTCAAGCACGAGATGGGTTGGCATTAATTAATGGGAGTAATATGCTGACTGGCATGGCTGCTTTAACTTTGCACGATGCAGATTTATGGATAAAAACACATGATATTGCTGCTGCAATGACTTTAGAAGCACTTAATGCAAATATGATACCATATGATTCGAAATTACATGAATTAAGAGGTTTTCAAGGTTCAATTGAAACGGCAGAAAATCTGAGGATGTTAATCAAAGGTTCAAAGATTATGGAGCAAAAAGGGAAAAAGGTTCAGGATGCTTATTCATTGAGATCTACGCCACAAGTGGCAGGAAGTTTAAGAGATGCACTGAAATTTGCACGTTCGCAAGTTGAAATAGAATTAAATGGTGTTGGAGATAATCCAATTTTCATCCCCGAAGAATCTAGAGTGATTACCGGCGCTAATTTCCAAGGAACTCCAGTTGCCCTTCCAATGGAGATGGTTGGAACAGGACTTTCAATGGTTGCTGTTTTGTCCGAAAGAAGGTTAAATAGATTAACAAATCCTGCATTATCCTCGGGCCTTCCACCATTTTTAACAGAAAAACCAGGCTTACATTCAGGATTAATGGTTGCCCAATATACTGCATGTGCATTGGTTGCAGAAACTAGAATTTTATCACATCCTGCAGCGAACCAAAGTATTCCTGCTGCTGCTGATCAAGAAGACTTTGTTTCTATGGGTATGACAACTACACAAAAAACAAAGAAGATTTTAGATAATTGTTTTGGTGTACTTGCAATCGAAATGATTGCAGCAGCTCAGGCTTTAGACATTAGAGGAGTTGCACCCTCTCCCGTGATTTCTGCTGTAGTGGATTGTATAAGGGAGGTAATTCCACATTTAGATGATGATAGGCCTTTATTTACTGATAATGATGTAATGAAGGAATTATTGTTGTCAGGTAAATTAGTTGAATTAGTAACTAATATGGTACCTGGATTAAATTAATCGGAAAGTAATGTGTCAACAACTCTACTGATTTCATCTAATCCAGTTAACTGCCTTATTCTATATCTGTAAGCATAAGCCTTTGCAGTCTCACCTCTATCTTTTAGGATATCTAATCTAGTATCTAATTCTACTGCGATTCTTACTAATTCTTCTACTTCAGAGTATAACTTGTAGGCATCGTCTTGGTCTTGAAAATTTAGTGCTGGTTCTAAAATACTTACATCTAAATTCATATTTCTCCATTGCATAATGCGCTCCCTGAGTGTTTTTTGAGAGAAACCCTCTCTTGAAATTTTAGTCAATAATTTTAAACCAGTCACTTTGATTTTTTTTACTTTTTTAGTCTCATCAATGTCGGGCATATCATTATTATTTTCAGTAAGTTCAACCTCTGACTCGTTATTTTCAACTATAACTTTAATTTGAGCAGCTTCTCTAACGATTTGTGCAACTTCAATTTCATTAAATGTTCCGATTTCAATTGCAATTATGATTTTCCATTGAGTGTTTCCTGCTGAATCAACAATATTTCTGACAAAGGAGTGTACTGCGTCGAAACCCTGCCTATCTGCTAAATATTCAAGTCCATCAATCCAAATTAATCCCTTGTTTTGCAAAATTGTGGAATTAACTAAATGATTGACGTGTTCAAGACTAGGGTCTATCGAGTGAACACTTTCTTCAACAGAAAGCCATCTAAAATCAACTTCATTTAGATCTATATGTCTTATTAGTCTTCTAGGTGAAAGTCTAGTAATAATCATTAAATTTTCTGAATCATTAATTTGCCCAGAAAAATCCCCAAAACTATGTTTTACAGATTGAGATATGAGGGTTCCAACCCGTCCTTTCTCTGGAATTTCTATCATCATACTTAACCTCCCCCCGTAAAGAATGCTTTTGACAGATTCGCTTCGTAACTATTTTTTTTGACGTTTTTAGGAGTTTTTTTATTTTTTCAAAATTAAGTAGGATTATAACTGAAATGCACATCGTCCTGTGAGATTGACATGGTTGAAGATACCGTATCTAATGAAGAAGAACAACAAATGGCTGCTTGTGGTGCGTGTGGAGCATCATTACCTATAGACTCAAAAAATTGTCCAGAGTGTGGAGTATCATTTTCAGGATTAAATACAGAGCCTATGGGTGAGTGTACTGCATGTGGTGCAATGAATTTATTATCTTCAAAACAATGTTGGAGATGTAATATTATGTTCATCGGCCTTGACGATGTTGATGGCGATGGAGAATTAGATTTAGTTGCAGAAGATACCACATTCTCTGAGGAAAAGAAAGCTGCTGCTGAAGCAGATGCTAAGGCAGAAGAAGAAGCAAAGGCAGAAGAAGAAGCAAAGGCAGAAGAAGAAGCAAAGGCAGAAGAAGATTCAGAAGAAGAGGATTCAGAAGAGGAAGATT
>PBHR01000024.1 GCA_002720275.1 Methanobacteriota archaeon | reverse complement strand
AATAGTGGACCAATATTACTTTCACTTCTTTATTTATTTCCATTATTTATTGAAATGCAAACAACACTTAGAATTTGGCTAATATGTTTAGCAGCGTTATTTGTAACACTTCCAAGGTTACCAACAATAATTACATTAGAAACTACTTGGAAATCTGCTGTAGATCATCTTGAATTAATTAGAAGAGATGATGCACAAGAAGCTGTTAGGCCTGGTTCATCAAGGATGCTTGAGGAATTAGATGATCGTAGAAATGTAGCAAAATTACATTTAAATTTAGGATTATTAGCATTTTTTTGTGCAATTGTTGCATTGCTTCAACCTGAAATATCATTAGGCCCAAGATTACTTTTAATTTCAGCATCAGCAACTGAGATGATTTTAGCAATACAACCAATTATTCTTAGAAATTGGGGATTATTTCCGGATTTAAAATATCCTATGCTGTCAATTTACAAACCTTGTCAAAGGGGCATGAATCTTGTTTATCCGCTAACTGATCTCATGGAAGCATACTTAGATCCCTGGACAAAAAGATCTTGGCGTAATTGGAAAAATGAATTTGAAAATGAAATAAGAACTGGCAGGGTAATTAAATCTTCAGCAGATGCCGTTGAAAGATTATTGTTATTGGAACATTTGCGTCTGAAAAAGAAATTAAATATTGAAGAAGTTGAGTTACAGAAAAAGACATTTTTATCCCAAACAAATGAGATTAAAAATTTAGATATTGAATATTTTCTTTTACATTTATATGGGCAATGCCAAGGATTATTCCATTTGGTAGATGGAATGGTTGAGGAACTTTCAACTGAAAAATTGGAAAATGATTGGGCTATGGATTCTAAACTTCATAGACACGATTATGGCGCAGATATCTTTATTCGAATAACAAATTATTCAAGTAGGAAAGAGACTGTAAAACTAACTATAACTACACCAAATGCAGTACCTAGAGAACAAATTAGTATTATAGATATGAAATCTACTAAATTAGAAAATAAAAAGTATCCATTAAATGATCCATTAAATGAAAATGTAATTGATTCAATGACTCAACTAACAAATGATAGTGAAATTTTTTGGATGTCAGTATCTTGGTCAAATAAATCAGCAACTAAGGTAATAATCACTCTCGAAAATGAATCAGATGAATTATTGGTGGAACAGGAATTAAAAATTCCTTCATCTTCAAATAAGAATGTGTTGTGGTTTAGAGCATTAAATAGAATTGAGAGATTGGCAAGTCAAGGCGGGCTTATTCCGCGTTAAAATTATCGCCGTATTTATGGTGTAATAATTTTTAGAGGGTGATAGGGGGCAGTAAGTATGGAAGCATGGGACGTTGTCGTTGTCGGTGCTACGATTGCTGGAATGAGGTCTGCAATAGCCGCTCACGATGAAGGAGCTAATGTAGTAATTCTTTCAGCTCATGGGCTTGGAAATTCGGGTTCAGACAATTATTCAAGTGGGTTAGCGGCATCAATCGATGAAAGTAATTCAATGTCTCATAGAGATGATACAATTAGAGGAGGCAATTGGTTAAATGATCAAGATATTGTTTCTAATCGTACAACATTGATTAATTCACATATTGCTCAATTAGATCAATGGGGATTGAATTTTAGAAGGTCTCTATCAGGCTCTCCGAGTTCTGAAATGGGTTTAGGGCATAAAGCACCCAGAGTTTTGACAACAGGATATTCAACATCAAGAGAAATACAACATATTTTGGAAGAACAATGTATACGTAGAGAGATCCTACGTAGAGGGGACTGGCTTGCCCTTTCTTTAGGTAATTTGAATGGACAAGTTACAGGAGTAATTGCATTAGATATGCTTGAAGGAACTGTAGAATGCTTACAGGCCAAAGCCGTAATAATAGCAGATGATGGATTTGAGAATGCCTGGTCTTCAGGAAATAGTAGTCCCAGAGGGTTATCAATTTCTTTAGAAGCTGGTTGCCAACTTAGAGATTTAGAATTTGTTAGTTGGAATCCATTAGGAATCCCAGAAACAGAATTATCTTTATCTTTAGATATTTTACAAAATGGTGGGAAGATATCAACAATGAGCGGAACTCAAATTGAGATTAGTTCAGAGAGTACTCCAAACAATTTGGCCTTTGAAATCAATAATGCAGGAGGTTCAGCATTATTGGATGCAACATCATTATCTAAATCAGCAGTTGAATGGTATTCAGGATTAAGAAGGTCTGTGAAAGAAAGAACAGGTTTAGATATGTTTGAACAATTAATACCAATCGCTCCACGTCTTGAGCAAACAGTAGGAGGGTTGCCAGTAGATGAACACGGGCGCGTCATTAAAGGTAATTGGGATACTTGGTTTACAGGATTGTATTCAGCAGGAGGCGCATCCTGTAGTGGATTAAATGGAACCGGAATAATAGCAGGAAATAGATTAATGGAAGATTTGGTGGGTGGCTCTTCTGCAGGAATGCATGCTGGAAAATGGGTTAAAAAGAAAAATTTTGGCGGCACAGAATCATTAAATGAAGTATTGTTTTCAGCAAAAGCAAAAATCTCAGATATGTTATCTAGTGCAAATCCAAATAACACTTCTTCAATAGGAAAAATAAAATCTAAATTGTGGAATACAATTACAACTAATATGGGATTTTCAAGATCTTTAGAAGGATTACAAAATGCTACACAAATACTTGAAAATTTAGAAGCTGAATTAGATAAAGAAGAATTAGTAGATGGAAATACGATTATGAATACAAATTTAATGGAGATGTTAGAATTAAGGGGATTAATTTCTATCACCCAAGCATCAATAATAGCAGCCAAATCACGTGCAGAGTCTCGTGGAAGCCACCAAAGAAATGATTACCAAGAAAAAGTAGATGAAACAATGCTAAAACACACATTAGTGGGCTCATCGATGCAAATTAATTGGTTGCCATTAAGAAAAAGTGGAAGCGGAACATGGATATTAACACCTAGCAATTAGGATAAAAAATAGGCCAACATTTCTATAATCTAAATTTTACAGGGATAAATATGAGCACCCCAGTCACGCTATTTTCAAAAATTATTGAAGGCGAGATACCCTGTTTTGAAATTGCAAGAGGGGATAATTGGCTTTCATTTCTTGATATTAACCCAAGAAGACCAGGCCATACATTAGTAGTTCCATATCAGCCTGTAAAGCATTTGTCAAAACTTTCTCAGAAACAACTTTCAGATTTATGGGCCGGGGTTGTTGAAACACAGTCTTATCTTTCAAAACATTTTCAAACATCTGACTTTTTAGTAGGAATTCATGATGGAGAAAATGCCGGTCAAGAAGTTCCACATGTACATGTACATGTGATTCCAAGGACAAAGGGAGACGGGGGAAAAACACTTCTTGCTTGTTGGCCAAACACTCCCAAAATAGGTTCAGTAGAACCTGATTTCGAGGCACTAAGTAAGTTACAAAAAGAGATTGAAGATGCGAATTCTAAGGTGTTATAATGTCTAAGAAAACAATGAGTATTGGAAAAGACGGTGCTTTGGATAAACATGGCGAAGTATTGCCAGAATTATCAAAACATGCATCAATATTGGAATATGAAAAACTTTTGAAGGTTGAACCTCCAGATTTTTCTAAAAAAGCACCCGGCTCAATTTTTTGGACAAATATTGCATATTTTTTAACAAATCAAGCAACTAATATGCAATATAGAACATTTGAAACAACAGGTAAAGAAAAAATGCCTAATAATTGTGGAATTTTAACAGTTTGTTGGCACACAAATGGCCTTATGGATGTTGCCCCAATTATGATCCACCATCCAAGTTATTTGGTTATAGGAGGACGTCATGATTTGGTAAACCATTCCCTATTGGGTTTTTGGGCAAGGCGTATGGCAGTTCAACCCGTTGTGCGTCAAGCAGAACTAATGAGAGGGGGATGTACAGAAGAAGAAGCAAAATATTTGAATGGTAGAAGTTTAATTCGCCTTTCTAAAGGCATTTCAGCAGGTTTCGGCGGTATTTTAATGCCTGAGGGAACTTCACATCATGAAAGCCATTTGATTAGATTGAAAACAGGGCCAGCAAGAGTTTTAACTTCCGCAGCAACCATTGCAAATTATCAAGGTAAAGAAAAACCTCAGATAATTCCTGTAGGTTTACATTTCAGGAAAAGACATTTATTTCGAACGGACATTTGGGTAGAGTTTTGTGATCCTATAGATTACGAATTATCTCAGGAACTATTAGATTTAGGAGCTAAATACGATAAAGAAGAATGGATTGAACCTCCTGCGGAAGATGTGTATAATGTTAGAGATTTATTGAAGTTAAATTTAGAAAAAGTAACCCCAGGAGCTATAAATTGGGATACATATAGAGGATGGAGATTATTAGGACACATAAAATCTAGGATGGAATCAAAAAGCAATCTTACATGGAGAGAAGAAGTTGAAAAAGCAAGAGAATGGAGGGAGCTGTCTGATCAGACTTTAGGTACACACTCGGAGCAACAAGAATCTGGCTCAAAAGAATCAGAACATTCTGAATTATTTACCCAAGCGCATGACGCAGCAAAGATTCTTGATGAAAATAAATTAGATGGCAGGGTAATCAATAACAATGGAAACTTAAGAACCGCTTCGATTAAAAATATGGGCAGATCATTGCCCGGAATATTATTGGGAATTATTTTGCTACCGTTTTTATTATTATCTTCGGGCTTAATTTTAATTTTATGTACTTATTTGGGAAATGTTACGGACGAGGGGGAAGATGCTAGAACATCAATACATTTTGTTGGATTTATATTAACTCCATTTGTATATTGGTCATTAATGGCAGCACTTTCAGTATATTTATTAGCCTCAATGTTAGATATTAGACCTGCAATAATGGGCTGGGAACAAATAACAATATTCCAATCAGTACCGTTTTATATTGTAATTTGGACATTAATGTATCCATTATTTTGGTTAATAAATAAGATTAGCCTCACATTTTGTTTAGATTCATTAAATGATTTTATGTGGGAATTTAGAATACATAAATTGCACAAAGATCAGATATTTACAGAATTAAAAAATTTATTAGAATCAATAAATCTTAAAATTAAAGATTTAATAAAACAAAGCGGTCATAACTAATAATTGTTACCGGGGTTACATGGGGCCTTCAGAAGTTGAAGAAGCGATTAAAAATTGGTTCGCATCTGAATCAATCGAATTGCAAAATCATGAGAATGGAAAAGCACATTTCCATTTGTTGTTTAAATTCCCTCCTGGACCAACAGGACATACGTTTAATATTTCAATGCCTAAAAATAGGAATTTAATTGCAATAAGTAGTGGAACCCGTGTAGATGGTGGTCAACAAAAAAATATGAATAAAATGCGCCTTGCTGACAAAAGGGCTTGGATTGGTTGGCTTCATCGAATTAGAATGACTTTAACACAGACTGGGATTGATTGGGTAGTACATCTTGGACATGAAAATGGAGTTAGGGGGATGGGTCCACTGCAAGCATTTAATGTAAGTGAACCAATTTGGATAGATGGACTTTCTCAAAATGAATTAATGCAATCTTTACGTAGGCTTTGGTTAGCTAAACTTAGCATCATCCATGAAATTAAATTTCAATTTGGCCCGGGAACAAGAGAACCTGGTCCTGTTGATGATTGGGGTAAAAAAGGAGAAATCAAAAAACAAGGCAAATCAAATAAGCATTCGCAAGACAATGTTATTGAAGGGGATGAATCAGGAGGATTTGGTTCAGGATTTGACCCTAGTGACTGGGTTTAATCCTTATCTTCAAACAAATCTTCAACAGCATTCAATCTTTTATCTAGTTGCATTAATCTAGCATATAATTGCCAACTAAACCATCCAATCAAGCCAATCATGGCGGTATATGCCAACCCTAAAAAAAGCATATCATTGGCCATTGATATCTCCCTCTTTTTTCTTATCTATGATTGTTTGTAATTCTCCTAATCTTTTTTCGCTAGAATAAATTTTGGAACTTAATATTGCTTGTCCCGCCATTAATATTAAAAATCCCAAAAATGATAATAACCAAATTTGAAGAATTACGGGATCAACAGCATTAGGTTCTGCAGTAGGCCCAACAATTGGTGCAGGGTGCCTTACTTGCCAAGCAATAGTTGCAAAATAAGTTAAAGGAACTAATAAAAATCCAAATAATCCAATACCCGAAAACACATCCCTAAATTCAGGAGTATCGGGTTGATTTTTTCTTGACATTACCAAGTATAAAGCTAGACAAGAAAGAATTGCATAGGTATTCAATCTAACATCCCCCCAATCCCAAGGAGTCCCCCATTCAGCCATACCCCAGAGGGGCCCTGAAATCACAACACACAATCCGTATAAAAGAGATAATTCAGCGGCAATACCACTTAATTCCCAAGCCCATTCTTTTCTTTTCCACATCCAACCAATAGACCCAACAAACAACATTCCAAAAGTTATGAAGCTAGTCCATGCTGTTGGCACGTGCCAGAAAATTATCCGATAAGCTTCAGGGGCATTCCACTCATTAGAAGAAACACTTGGAGCATAAAATAACCCAAGCAACAAACTAGTTCCAACGATTCCCAAACCACTCATTAGCAAAGAAATACCTAGTTTAGAATTAGCCATTAATACGGCCCTACGAGTTCACTTTTTTGAGAGTGTTGGTACTATAAGATAAATTATACAAGGAATAATAATTACAATTATAATTTCGTTTATAGAATCTTTTAATGTGCCATCTAATAGAATATCGCTACTTATGAGATAGGGCCAAATTAAAATTAAAGTAAGTAAAGGAATATATGTAGCATTTTTTCTAGGCAAATTTTCAGTAAGAGAATATATGGCATTATTTGCAAACATAACTAAAACCATTACAATTGAGATAATTATCAAAATCATCATATCATCAGGCAACTCACCATTTAGAATTAATAGTGAAGAAATAAAAGGAGCAAAAAATATTGTAATAATTTCTACAAGAGTCACCTTTGGTAAAATTGGTTCAGAAAGCATTGCTTTCCACCAATCACCGCATCTTTCTTCTTGTAAATATTGTAACTCGGCAGGTTTGATTAATGATGCTAAAAACCCAGGTAATAATATCAAGGCACCAGTTAAATTTAGTGGGATTAGATCAGTATTAAGGCCGGTAATTAATCCCATTATTACCAGTAAACTCGCAATTAGTGGCAATCCACGATTCAACAATGGCATTTTTGTACGCAGACTTATGTTTTTTGACCAAATGGATTTAGCCACATTAACATTGCCATTTTTTTGACGAACTTGGGGGAGATTATTTTCAAGAATATCTTCCTTTTCACTATTTTTTATTTCTATTTTATTATTATTCATTTCACAAATCTTTGTTGCAATAGTTAGAAGTCTACTATCGTGTGTAGCAATAATAAATCCATGGCCATTTTTCGATAAAGAAACCAAATCATTTGCTAATAATTTTACAGATTTTTTATCTAACCCTTCTGATGGCTCATCTAATAAGCAAAATGTGGGTAAATTAGAACAATACGCAGGCATTAATCCTTGAATTACAGAGATTTTTCTTTTCATTCCAAAGGAAAGATGTGCAATTTGATCAGCTCTTCTATGCTTCATGCTCCAGTGTTCCAAAATATGATCCATATCATCCGGATTACCATTAGCAACCATCATTGAACAAGTGATTCTTTCATTAACTAATTCGTCACCATTAATTCCATTTTGTTGTAATGTTAAACCGAATCTAGAATTAGTATGTATTATGCCCCCCTTTTCGGGTTCAATTAAGTTTGCAAAAGACTCAATCAAAGTAGATTTTCCACAACCGTTTTCTCCACTTAAAACTATTATTTCTCCTTGTTTTAAGTCTAAATTAATATCATTAATTATTTTCTGTGAGCCCCTCTTTACACTTAGGTTTTCAGCCCTAAGTAGTAATTTATCATCGTCTCGCACAAGGGAGGGGACTTGCCTTAATCGTTTCAGTTTTGAGGTGAAATCTGAAATTCAATACTGACCTGAAACGGTTGCTATTAAGTATAATGATTTTTTAATCGATACTATACTAAGGTCTTGGTGTTTGTATGAGTGAAAAATTACGTAGCGTATTTTTAGTTTTAATAATGGTTTTATCAACAGTTTCTGCTATGGGGCTTCCAACAGCTTCAGCAGGCACAGTTGTTATTTCCGAAGCAATTGAAGTTGTAGATGATTCAGCTGTGAATTTACGTATGCCTACAGTGGCTTCTGATTCAGAAGGTAATGTGCATATTGTTTGGTCTGAAAACACAAATCATTTATTTTACAAATTATTTGATGCAAGAGGTGATGTATTAATTGATGCTACAAGGATTTCTAATGCAGGTCAAGTAAAATCATGGCATCCAGATATCGCAATAGATCAAAATGATTTCGTTCATATTGTATGGGCAGATAAAGCAGGATCCACTCCTGCAATAATGTATACAGCTCTAAACCCATCAATGGATGATCAAGATGGAGATAGCGCCCTTGACAATGTTATTAGTGCAATTGATGACACTGTTGTAGTTCAGAAAAGCAAGAATAGAGATTGGCCTGCAATAGCAGTAGATTCGTTAGGCGGAGTTCACATTACGTGGGAAGATTCGTGGGATGAATTGGATAAATTTTATTCACAACCCCAAATTTATTACTCAATGCTACTCCCTGATTTTCCAGTACATCAAGCAATAACAAAAATTGATGACACTTTGATTACGCCTATTATTGGACATAAAGGACACCCTGATATTGCAGTAGATGCTCAAGACAAAGTACAGATTGTTTGGGATGATACTAGAGGTGGAAAGGTAGAATTAGTATTTTTAATAGATACTTCAGGCTCAATGAGTAATGAATGGGCTGATGTATGTTCAGTAATTTATGGAGGAACAATTGGAGGAGGTCCTTTCGAAGGAATTAAACCAATGTTAGAAAAAGCAAATATGACAGTTTTTGAAACTATTTACGGACTTTACACTTCATGGGGAGCACCTAATGCTATGCAGTCAGGAAATTGTGCACCTCACTACAAGAATGGTGCAGGTCCGCGTAGCACCCATTTAGGAGGAGCCGATGGCGAAGATAGTGGTGGTATTCGATGGATGAATGATGCCATTTACAATGGTGGAACATACATCACAGGAGAAGGAGAAGATTGGGGTCCAGGCAGTACTTGGGCCTGCTTATCTTGGAGAGATAATAATGGAAATATTCCAGGAAATCCACCAACTTCTGATGATCATAAATGGAATCCTAATGCTACAAAGATTATAATGCCAGTAAGTGATGAAGGGCCATTTAACGGCGATGAAGGTAGTGACGCACAATATACAACGACAATCAACGAAGCACATGACTCATGTGTAAATGCTGGAATTATTCCAGTAGGATTATCCGGTGACGGTTGGAGTAATACAAAAGATAGATTTCAAGATTTATCATTTTGCCCGGATTCCGATACTAGTGACACATCTATCGGCGCTTGTCCAGGGACTTCCGTAAGAACAACAGATGCAGGAGGGGCTGTTTATGACTTCCCTGCTTCTAATTCTGGAAATCAAATGCAATTACTTATTGATGCATTGGTATTTGTTGCTACAAATAATAGTAGAGAGATATATACCACCGTTTTAGATCCTTGGGGAAAACTCAACAATAACATGGATCCGAATTGGCAAGTTGGTGATTCAGCAACCAAAGCATCAGGTGGACGTTATACTGAGGATTTAGGAAAAGGCGAAGAAGGGCATTTAGTTGTTGTAAATGACACAAGAATTTCTATTGACGACGCATTTTCTTTACACCCTTCAATTTCTTTTGATAGTGAACAAAATGCACACGTAACTTGGATGGATACTAGAGACTATGGATTTAAGAAAGACGATAATTATGAAGTATATTACTCTAAATTAAGAATGCGTGGTGCAGGAGATTGGGATGGAGTTCCAGAAGGGCTTTCTACTTATCAAATTAAGAAAATTGATGATACAAGAGTTTCAGATTTAGGACAAGCATCTCAAGCAAGACCTTGGGCACCATCGAGTACTCATCCAGCAATAATTGTTGATAAACTTGACAATGTCCATCTTGCTTGGTTAGATAATGATAATCTTTCAGCCGGAGAAGAGATACAGTATACAAGGTTAAATGCAACTGATGACACTGGAGCAGGAGAATTAATTTTAGATCCTTGGGAAATTGCAGAATTAACATCTTGGAATTCAGACAAATTGGGACCAAATTCAGGAAGAACTCCTGATCAAGGCACACCCCCTGGTTTTGCTAATGATTTAGGTAATGGTGCACATTTAGTTTGGACTGACACTAATACTTGTAATGAGGAAAGTAATAGCTACATTTACACATTATGTTATTCTCATGTCCTTACTGGAGTTGTAGATGTAACATTCCAGCCAGGTGAAACCTATTTTCATGAAATAGAGCCCGGAGAGCAAACAATGTACAATTTAACTGTGAATAATTCAACACCCGGGCCATCAGATATCGTTGCAGATTCGTATACATTAACTCTTGAGGGAGTCCCTCTCGATTGGTCGGCAACATTGTATTTCTCTAGCAATAATACTGCTATTTTTGAAGATACAAATATCTATCTTGCTGGGGGTGAAACTGTAGATGTTTTCATGAGAGTGAGAGCCCCAAATATTTACCAAGCAGCAGGATTACAAGATGAGTTTGCCAATATTTCAGTAGTAGCGACGTCGATAAAAGACCCTGCTATACGTTCATCAAGGTTGACTATTACTTTGATGGATATAGAATATGGAATTGACCTTGACGCAAGCCATTCATTAGTAGAGGTTGAGCAAGGGAAAACAGCCAAATTCTCCATTACGATTACGAATACAGGTAATGTTTTTGATACATTTGCCTTTTATGATCCTCAAACAATTGAGGGAGGAGCCGCTTGGAATCTTCCGTTTGGATGGGGGGTAACTTTCCCTCTTAACGTGTCATTAGACCCACAACAATCAGTTACAGAATCTTTGAGTATTAGCATTCCCGCCTCACAAAATCCTACAGATGAAGCAATAAATTTGCATGGATGGTCCACGGGAGAAGATCCACTCAGGTTGAGTCCGAATCGCGGTAATTGGGATACTTTAGTTCTGAAAATATTTGTGGAATTAAGAACTACAGGAAATATTGATTTAAACCCTGAAGAAACTAGTAAATCAATAGATCCAGGAGAATGTGCTAGATATAAAATTGAAGTTTCTAAAAATTATCAAGATGGTAAATTAGTCTTTACCCTTCCTGATGCACCTGAAAAAATGCCAGAAGGTGCAGACCCAGTTGAATGGGCAGAAAATAATTGGCAAGTAACTGTAGATTTTGAAGAGTTTAATGCGCCATTAGGAAATGATGTAGAATTATCAACACCGCGTCCATGGACTGTAGATCGACCAGAACACATTGTTGTCGAAATTTGTGCACCGTCTAATTTTGACTTTGCTTCAGCAGGTTTAGGCCCATCAATTACCATTAAAGCACACTTAGAAGGATTCCCAAGAGTATCAGATTCAGTGATTTTGTCCACGAGAATAAACTCAATTTATGATTTAGAATCTACTGTAAATGTGACAAATTTTGAAGTTGATCCCGGAGAAACATTATTGTTACCTATGTCTGTTTTAAATGATGGTAATACACCAGATCGTTATGATGTCAGATTATTGTCTATGAAAAATTCTACAGGCGTAAATCAATTATGGGATATATACATCCCAAGAGACTCTAATTCATTGTATCCTACAGAAAATGGATTACAAAGACTAGATTTACAAAATTTAGAACTTGTTGTTAACGTTCCAAATCAGGTAGAAGCAGGACAATATGTAATGGAAGTTGGATTATTTAGTGAAGAAGCATATCAAGGAGAATTAGATAATGAAAAGACGCATTTAAGGGATTTAATTACTATAAATATTAACGTTAGAGAATTCCATGATATGCAAATAACAATTGATGAAACAGTTGAAAATGCAATAAAAATTGCAACACCCGGAAGAACTGTACAATATATTGTAAATGTAACAAATAATGGAAATGTTGTAGATGATGCCTTTTTGAATGTATATACAATTAGTGGAGATGATTGGAATGAGGAACCTGGATGGGGGACTTTAGAATCTTGGGCAATTAGATGGTCAGAATTAGAAAATTTTGGAACAGAAGTACCAACTCAAAAAGATTGTATTGAAGTAAACGTTGTAGCAGAAGCTACGGAAGAAGGGCGATGTTATTTTGTAAACAATGGAGGCGTTTGGATGATACCTTCAATGGAAGCGTACGAAGTTATTACACTAGTTGCGAGCATAGATGTAGGCCCAGGAGCACAATTAACAGATCGTAATGTAGGTCTTAAGGTAACAACTCCGGTAGGTTCGTCATTAGAAGGAGGAGATTATGATGAAACTCCAACATGGGCAGATGCTGCCGCAGATACAAATGAACAAGTAATCTTGTTAAGATTAAGAGCGCCAAATCTAAATCTTGTTGAAGTCAACTCACCTTCATCTAACAAAGGTTCTGTTGGCGACTCAATTCCGGTTTCAATTAAAATTACCAATGATGGAAACGCTCAAGCAGATAATGTTGAAGTGATTATGTGCCAAGATCAATCGGTTTCCGATATTGAAGAAAACGGTTGTGATGAAGAAAATATTGTTTTCAGACAAGTAATTGGAGCAATTCGAGAACCTGGAGATGATGGAGCTCTATTATACGTAGAAATTACATTACAATATCCGATTAAAGCAGGAACTCATGATGTTGTTATTGTTTTAGACCCTAATAATGAAATTATTGAAGCGGATGAATCAGACAATATAGAATCAGTAGGAGATTTAAGCTCAAATAACCCAATGATTGATGTTGCTGGAGAAATACTTTCTGTTTGGGCATTACCTCTTGGTGTTTTCATATTAACTACAAGCCTTCTTGGAGTTGTATACTTAGTTGGAAAGGCTAGAAGATCAGAAGCATTAGGAAGAGTTGCGGAGCAAAATATTTTGATTGGCGAAGATAAAGAATAGAATTCATTTTTCTTCCATAAGGTCATAAATGTCAGAGACTCGTTGAATTCGTTCGTCTGCCTTTAATTTTCCTTTTAAGGTGGCTTCATCCCCTCCTTCTAATTCAGGGGGTTGTTCCTTTTCTGGCACCTCAAACTCTTGCAACAATTCCTGAGAATCATTCTTTATTTCATCTTCATAACTCTTTCTTTTTTCAGCAATTTCATCCGAAATTATGGTTTCTTCATCATTTTGATTTGAAATTAATCCTATTTCCACTTCTTTAGTAGCTTCACTCATATCCCATACTTTTGGTTTCCATTTCCCTTTTGTTTTTTGTTTTTTCTTTTGTTTATTTTTTTGTGGAGCGGCCTCACTTAATGTAAGTAAAACACCGATAATATTTGCAATAAAAAACCCTTCAATTGCAAAATTAAGAAAAACAGTTAGTTCATATTCCAAAGTACCGTCTATCATACGGGGATTTACGTCAATTGATGTTTGGAGCCGATAATTTCCAGGAGCTAATTCTGTAGACCAAGCAGGGCACTCATTTCCTAAAGTCCCATTCCATTGGTAGAGAATTTCTTTTTCTTGAAACAACGTTAAAGATACGGAATCATTTGTATCTATGGTAGAAATTTCTGCTTCATCAGAAAAATCAAAATCACAAAATATTGTAAATGGGACATTTTTATCAGCAGATAGAATATTAGGGACTTCAACAGTATGATTCTGGTTAAATTTAGTATCAGGATTGTAAACTTGATTTAATGACGGTTGTTGATGTAACGTCAACCAGATCAAATTGATTGAAAGCCATAAAACAAGCATAAAAAACAATCTAAATTTTTTATTGTCTTTAGCGTTGTCTTTAACTTCAGTCTTTTCACTTGAATCAGATGTCATATCCTAACTCCCCCAAAATTTTCCCCATCCATTTTAATTTTTCTTTTTTTCCTTTTTCATCAGTTAAACCGGACCAAGGTCCTATTTTTTCTATATTAAACCCTTTTAATGAAATTTGATTTTTATTTATCCCGTGTGCATGTAACATACAAACGGCCCTATCGCCGTCACTAAACCCTCCAAAATTAATACACTCTTTTGTTAAATTAAATGTTTGATGTGTAATTATGATTCTTGGGGGTTTTTCCCAGTCTTTCCAGATATCTAAAATATGATTCAGATTCTTTTTTGCATGTCCGTGAGCATGTAATAATATGGTGATATTTTCGATTTTTTTATTTGAAATATATGGCATTCCATCGCCATCAGAAACTAAACAAATTACATTTTTAATTAATTTCTCATTCAATTTTATTATTGAACCAATAGCCCCATCCGCTACAATTAAAGCATCATCTTCCGATAATTCCAAGACTTCATTTTCGGTAACATTTGCCCCAATTACTACAAAATTATTTTCTGATTTAATTATCGAAGATAAATCATTTAAGTATTTTTCACGATTATTTAAATTCCACATTGGATTAAATTTGGAAATATTTCCTTTTAACCATTTTAATACAATTTCATCATCTTCTACGTTCCATTTGAAAAAATCGCGAATTTTTTGCTGGTATTCTATACAAATAGGGGTGATGTTTGACGGTTGCACTATTGCAACCTCAGAGGTTATAGTTCAATAACCATAATCATTTAACTAATGCTGTGCCCACACCATTAGAGCCACCTAAGATTGAAGAAAATGATATCCTCGCAAGATATCCATTTTTACCTCAAGCTAAAGAATGGTTGAATGTTCTAAGTATTGAAGAAAATATAACATTAAAAATGTTAATTGAAGATTCTTTTATGGAACCGGCTCGAAAACGGGGGAAGCTAAGATTAATTGAAATGATTACACATTCAAAAGGGGTAGATATGGATTCCCCTTTCGACATATATACTAGAAGTGGGCAATTGATGGAAGCGTATTCTTACTTATTTGCAAAATTAATTATTTGTTCAGCAGCAGATGAAATATTAGTATCAAGGTGGGCTCAAGCAGAAGCAGAACTCGCAGAAAAAAGACTTTCAGTAGAAGGACAGAAATTAGAAATAATTGCGAGAACTTATCTTGAAAAAATATCACATGAAAAAAATGATTTTTACCGCTCTAAAATTTGGGACGGGAAGGGAATACGTGTTTTTGGATTAAAAAGAGGGGTTTGGAAAATAGGTTTAATCGATTTTATTGAACTTTGTCCGAATATTTCAGGCTCAAGATGGCGTTTAGCAAATCATGAAATAGAACAAGGTTGGATTACTCTTACAGACGAAGAACATTATTGTAGCGATGCTCAATTATCTCGGTTATTAAGAGAAAAAATAAAAGTAGAGATCCAAAGAGATGTACGAGAACAAATTGAAAAATTAGGTGAAGAACAAATTCCGGGTCTAGAAGCTTATGTAAAAATGGTTACTGAAACACTTGGAGATTTTAAGAAGAGAGAATTAGAATTAAGCATGGTAGACCAAGAAGATTGGCCTCCTTGTATGCACAAAGCAATTACAGAATTAGCAAGAGGGGTAAATGTTAACCACACTGGTAGATTTTTCCTTGCTTCTATGGCTTCTAAGTTAGCCTTACCCCAAAAAGATGCAATAGCGTTTTTTCATAACGCACCAGATTTTAGCGAATCAGTAACTTCATATCAAATAGGCCAAATTTATGAAATGGATTATACCCCGACAAGTTGTGAAAAAATGAAATTAGGTTCAAATTGTGCAGTTGAATTTGGAGATGATTCACTTTGTGATAAAGAGTGGTTAAAAAATCCCGTCCAATATGTTGCAGTTAAGCAAGGCTGGAAAGGGAAAAAAATTGTCAATAAAAAGGAAAATTAGTGTAAATTTCTAACATGAAGGAGTGATATCTTTTAATTAGAGCAATTACGGAGGTTTGAAACGCTATGGTAAAAAGGACATTAGTTTTGACAATCGACAGGGATAATGACCTTGGAACTAAAGCAGGAATTAGAGGTCCTGTAATTGGCAGAAAAAGTGTTTTAACAGCCGCACTCAAACTTGGAATCGCTGATCCTGAAGAAAGTGATACTAATGCAATATTGGGGGCTCTAAATAAACATGATATGTTAATTGACAACTCAGAAGATTCAGAACAAGTAGAAGTTGCAATTATTACGGGAGATGAAAAAGTTGGCTTGCGTAGTGATAGGATTATCACAAGCCAACTCGAAGAAGTAATCAAAGAGTTTCAACCAGATAGAGCAATATTAGTTACTGATGGTGCTGAAGATGAGTCAGTATTGCCAATTATTCAAAGTCAAGTAATGGTTGAACATGTGCAAAAAATAATAGTTAAACAATCAAAAGGCATTGAAGGTACTTATTATGTAATTGCAAAAGCTCTTGATGATCCTAAATGGAGAGCAAAAATGTTGGTTCCTCTATCTATATTTTTGATAATTCTCGGATTAGGAATAATGATACCAGGCGGAGGCGTACTCATTGGTGCTATGCCGTTTCTTTTGGGAGGATATATTCTTGCCAAAGGATTAGGGGTTGATGATACAGTGGCTAGGGTAATGAGTGATATGAGGGAAAACGTTGATGCTGCAATGTTTTCAAGTATATTTTGGCTTGGTGGTGTTTTTACCGGTATTTTAGCAATAGTTTCCGGATGGAATGAGTATGTTGATAGTAATCAGGGTTCGGTAACAATACCTTTGGTTCTTGATGTATTCCATTCTTCATTAACTTGGATAATGATTACATTTTTATTATTAATTGGTGGTCTGTTGTTATTAAGATTAAAAAGAGGTTCATTTTCAGGCCGAATGTTAGTTCTTTCAGCATTTGCAATGGTAGTATATTCTTGGACTGATGCAGCATTAACCATTTTNACACAAGCATTTACAGATGCTAACTTTGAGTTTGCAGCGCAAGAGATTTTCCCCGAATTTTATTTCCCATTCCTTTGGGTGATTGTCTTTTGGATGACATCAACTATTGTACGNAGTCTCAAAGANCGNACNTCTCAAGGAAATACATATTGGGGAATATAATATTCNTCNGTATACAATATTTTTTTAACCNCTGCCAATTAAANTAAATGATGGCAGAAATATTTGAATANAGTATTTTTTTATTATTAATTATNGTAATATTCNTTTTAATTTGGAAATTATTTCAAAAAAATGTAGAANTTAGTAAGGNNAATCAATTAATTATTGANATNCANTATNANCATAAAGAATCAATAAAAACNGCAGAATTAGAAGCAAGAAAAGATTCAATATCAAGNCAAAGAAGCACCATTAAAGGACAAATTTCTGAAACAATTGCNCCTTGGTCAATGNCTGTAGTAAATAGTGTAAANGAATTAAATTTTTTAGGTAACCCAATTGATTTTGTTGGNTTTAAAGGACTTGATGGAGANGGTATGGTTGAAATAAAATTCATNGAAGTTAAAGANGGCAAATCAAGATTAAACAAAAANCAAAGAAGAGTTAGAGATGCGGTTTTGGAAAAAAGAATAGATTGGGTAGAAGTTAGAATCAAAGAGATNNAAATNGAAGAAAAAATATTGAATTAATTTTTGTTTTTTGGAATAAAGTTNGATAGCACTGCACCAATTATTGGTGCAAAGATATACAGAATTAAATTACCACTCTCAGTTACTATATTNGGCCCGATACTTCTAGCAGGATTCATACTAGCTCCCGTAAAACTACCAAAAAAGTATGCCAATATGCCCACAGTTAATCCCACCCCCAATGCTAATGTAGGGAGATTTGCATTTTTCCTAACAAGAACATGAATAGAATACATTAGTAGTANAGTNATAATTATTTCAATAAGGAAAGAANTGTGAAANTCTTCATTAGGAATTGTAGCCCCACTAGTTGTAATTAATGCAGCAATTAAACCTCCAAAAATTTGAGCAGAAATATATCCNGGCAATGCTCTTTTTTCAAGATCTCCATTTACTGCAAATGCGATAGAAACTGCAGGATTAATATGAGCGCCAGAGATTGGTTGAAAAATCAAAATCGCTAGAAAAACAGAAGCCCCNAAAGCAATNCTTACACTCAATGAATTCCAACCTAAAGCAATACTTCCAGTTCCACAAAAAACCATTAGGAATGTGCCGAAGAATTCAGCANCATATNNTTTCCACACATNTAATTCTGATTGGAATACNATTAATCAGTTTNGCCCTCTTAATCTATATTGTATCTACTTATTATTTAGTAAAAATNTTGAGAAAATACGATAAAAGTAGCAGGTATTATCANAAAAGNCGNATAGCAATGTNCATGCAGTGGTGGATTTNTGCGTTNANANTTNTNTCCATTTATTGNNTNNTTATTNTNNTTTTANGTTGGANNTTNCCAGANAAACATNTNANTTGGGAAACTATTAATTTAGAAAANTTAGAATTTCCTTCTGAATTTATGTGGGGAGTTGCAACNGCATCTCACCAAATNGANGGCAACAATAAAAATAATTGGTCTGAATTTGAATCAAGTAAAAAATTAGAATTGAGTGGGATGGCTTGTGATCATTGGAATCGATGGAAATCAGATTTTGATTTAATTGAAAATTTAGGAGTTGGACATTATAGATTTTCAATAGAGTGGAGTAGAATTCAACCAAAAGAAGACGAATGGAATGAGGAGTCATTAGAACAATATTCNCTGATGGTAGAAGATTTAATTTCAAGAAATATCGAGCCAATGATTACATTACATCATTTTTCTCATCCNATTTGGTTTCAAGAAAAAGGTGGCTTTGAGGTAGAATCAAATATTGCTTATTGGATTACTTTTTGTGAAAAAGTGTTTGCTAAATTAGGANAACGTGTAAAATGGTGGTGTACAATAAATGAACCNACAGTGTTTACTGCAATGGGATATGTGCTTGGTGAATTTCCTCCAGGTGCTCGCTCTTTCAAAAAAACTAGNGCNGTTTCTCGAAATATGATGATTGCACATNCACAATGTTATAGANNATTGAAAAAAATGAAAGGAGGNGATNAAGCAAATATTGGATTAGTTAAAAACATCAATATTTTTGACCCTTATCGTAGGTGGAATTTACTTCATTGGATTCAATCTAAGATACTTGATGAGATGTTTAACAAGTGTTGGTTGAGAGGATTAAAAACAGGAAAATTTAGNGCNCCTTCATCATTATTTTCAACTAAAATACCTGGATTAAAAGGNAGTAGTGATTTTATTGGAGTAAATTATTACACCCATCTTTTGNCNACNCCATTTATGCCTACAACAGTGGAGATAG
Organism: Methanobacteriota archaeon; assembly: GCA_002720275.1. Taxonomy (GTDB): domain Archaea; phylum Thermoplasmatota; class Poseidoniia; order Poseidoniales; family Poseidoniaceae; genus MGIIa-I. The sequence continues at coordinate 4,122 of PBHR01000024.1, read as the reverse complement.
ATCCATTAATCAGGCCTTGGGAAGAACGAACNGATTTCCGNTATCCAATGTATGCTGAAGGTTTGCGACGTTCTTTTGAAATGGTAAAAGGCCTTAATTTACCAATTATTGTAACNGAAAANGGAGTTGCNGATGATGATGATGATATGCGNCCAGAACATATCCGTAGGCATTTATGGATTACATCTAAAGCAATTAAAGACGGATTCGATATTAGAGGATTTTATCATTGGAGCTTAATGGATAATTTTGAATGGGCNGAAGGTTACAAACAAAGATTTGGACTTTATCATGTGNANTTTGANAGTCAAGNACGNACNCTCAANNNAAGNGGGAAATTATATTCNAAAGTAATAGNAGAAAATACAATTCCACAAGTAGTAATCTTAGCNGGAGGATTAGGNACGCGNNTNGGAAAAATANNNGAAGANANNCCTAAATCNTTGATTGAGGTTAATGGTAAACCAATGCTTAGCCATATTCTTGATTGGGCTCAAAGTCAAGGTTGTAGAAAGGCGCTTATTTTAACAGGNCATCTTGGCAATATGTTTGATAGTTTTAAGCACAGAGGAATTGCATTGACTTTCCATCAAGAAGCAGAACCCCTTGGAACGGGTGGAGCATTATGGAATGCCAAGGAAATGTTGGAAGAGGAATTTATTTTGCTTTGGGGAGATGATTATCATCCAATTGACTTTTCATCAATCGTTTCTCATCANCGCCAAAACCAATCATTACTTACAATGACAGTGACTGAATCCCATGANTCCATGAATNTACANCATCAAGATGGTAAAGTAGTTGCTTACAATAAAANGNAACAAGAATCTAATTTTAANGGGTATGAAGCGGGNACAAGCGTAATTAAAAAATCNTTAATCANNACTTATGGGAAAGAAGGNAAATGGAGTTGGGAAGAAACAATNTATCCTAAACTCTCTGGAGAAATTGTAGCTTATNNTGANAATACAAAATTTTGGGATATGGGAACNCCNGATNGACTTTCAAANTTAGAGAAGTTCTTCGAGAATGGCNGAGTTTGATGAAGAAACTAAAGGNATNTCNGGTAAGATTTCAGGACTTTCTACAAGNNCTAGAATCATTCCACCAAACCCNCCNCCCATCATACGAGCNCCAAAAACTCCTTTTGTNGANTGTAATAATTTAACTTGAGAATCTATTTCNGGTAAACTTACNCCAAGNGATTTTAGAGANTCATGGGACTGATTTAACAACTGTCCTAATTTTTTAGCAGGNGCAGATAATGCCATTCTTACTCTAGAATTNTCTTCAATTACATGNGTTCTAAGGTNNTCACTTTTTTNGTTATAANTNGTTGAAGCAAGAGCCCTATGAATTCCAGAATCAACTAATTTAAAATACCAATCTTTAGGAATGTCTAGATAGTCAACGGAATAATTTGAGAAATCAATCAGAGTAGCTTTTCCTTTTTTTGCATACATCATTGCCATTTGGTCAAGTAGTCCACAGGGAGTTTTCAGGACTTCATGCTCAATTCTTTGCGCTTCTTTACAAATCTCTAAAGGATTACTTAATTCCTTAGCACACAGAATTACAGCCAAACATAATGCCGCTGAAGACGACATTCCTTTACCAATAGGTATGTCACTCGAAATCACAAGATTTGCAGGCCCCCCTCCTGCGGCTTTCCATAATTTGACAACAGTGGGATCTCCAGAAAAACCATTTTTACTTTTTTTGACTTCAAGAGTAAGATGAGAATTGATAGTAAATGGGAGCGACAAACCTCCTTCATAATCAGTGTGTTCGCCAATGATGTTTATTCTTGCAGGAACGGTAGCACGGCGATACATGAGATTTCCAAGAAGCCATTCTATTTCAGTTGTTTAGTAAAATGATTAGTTGTAAAATGTAGATTCTTGCATACAACTTGGACACATTACTTTGATTGGCCTCGTGGCTGGAATACCTAACGGCACACTACAATGAGGGCATAATATCGCCTGATTTACTTGAGATTGTTTAGATACAGATTCTTCACTAGGATCATATTTCATTCTGAACTTATTTGCATTATCTAAATAAGTAGGCGCTCCTGAAAGTTGTGTACTTGGCTCAGTAGAAGTTTTTGAAGGAACAAATAAGTCATCATTAGCGGGCATTTCTTGTACAATACCTCCTGAAGAAAGCGCAGAAAGTTGTTTTTCAATATTTGCCACACTTACTCCATATTGTCTTGAAACACGGTCCATTGCTAACATCTTATCATAATCATCCATTTTTGATAATGCTTGAAGTTCAGCCATAGGAATAGATGCCATTATTACGCCCATTTTCCCATTTGTTAAGAACATAATTGATTTTTGAGTACTAGAATTTTTAAATTTTTAATTTAATGGGGCTCCCCGGGATAACCCAAACTCGCATCATATACTTGATTAAACTCTGACATAATATGGCAATAGGTAGTCAGCGTGAAGCTAGAATGAATCGCTTGAAAGAAGAAATACGACAATATGTTGAAGCAAATCCCAATTGTAGTGCAGCTGCAATTGTAGATCATTTGTGTAATGAAATTAAGTTGAGAAACCACGGATTAACTGCAAGAAAAGTTGGTTTTTTCATCCCAAGATATTGTAAAGACATTTCATATGCTTTAGATGCATCAACAGGAAAGCGCCTTTATATTCTTTCAGAATAGTCGTCAAGGCTTTGACTTGATGTTGTTTCCGCTTTAGTATGGCGGATACACCAGTAAGCATTACTGCCAACAAACTTTGGCCTAGTGCAAGTAATCTAAAAGAGCACTGGGATGTTAAAGATGGAGGCCACTTTCCCGATTTAAATTTAGAAAATAACCCTGCTTGGAAATTTTTAGATTCAAACTTCAAGCAAAGCCTCAAAAACCAATTAGATGCATTATTGTCATCAATAGGAAGTAATATCCCAGATACAGTTAGTTCAGACATAAGTATTGATGAATCAAAAGGTAAAGTGCATATTGCAGAAGGTGCAATTGTAGGGCCATATACAAGATTTGAAGGACCCTGTTACATTGCTCCAGAAGCAGAAATAAGGCATGGCGCTTTTGTTAGACCAAATAGTTGGATTTGTTATCAAGCAGTCCTAGGCCATGCTAGTGAAATTAAACATTCAATATTGCTTCCTAATGCCAAAGCTCCTCATTTTAATTATGTGGGAGATTCAATCGTAGGAAGCCATGCGAATTTAGGAGCGGGCGTAATTTTAAGCAATTTAAGACATGATGGCCGAGAAATAAAGGTGAAGATAAAGAGCAATGTAATTAGTGCGGAATTAAGAAAATTCGGGGCACTAATCGGCGAAAGGGCTCAAATTGGGTGTAATTCAGTAAGCAATCCTGGCTCAATAATTTCATCAGATTGTATGGTTTGGCCAAATACAACAATTTCAGGATTTTTTGAAGAAGGTAGTACAATTAAAAATTAGGTGCGAACTTATGCAATTATTTGGTACTGATGGAATTAGAGGAAAGGTAGAAGTTGTAAATGTTTCAAATGAGGATGCATTATCATATTACCTTGAGGGAAGAAAACTAACTCCAATATTAATGAGATTGATCGGAGAAGCTGTAGCGATTGAATTAATTAATCGTCAAAATAATTTGAATCCAAAGATTGTCATTGGATGGGACAATCGTCCTAATAATATTCAATTGACAAAGGCATTAACACAAGGATTGGCAATTCAAGGTTGTGATGTGCATTGGGCAGGTGAAATTGCAACCCCCGGTTTGCATTATTGTATATTAGAATCAGGTTATGATGGAGGATTAATGGTTACAGCAAGTCATAATCCAGCACATGATTCTGGATTGAAAGTTTTTGATGAATTAGGATTTAAGACATATCCCGAAAGAGAGATTGAAATCTCGAATATTGTAGAGACGTTGATTATAGAAGATAGAGAATTAGATGATGTTTTTTTAGATAAATTAAGTAAACCGAAGATGGAATTTAACGGTGGTGAAAAATATCAAAATGGCCTGAAAAAACGTTTAGAAACGATTCAGGAAATGTGGAATATTAAGTTAGAAAATGCGGCAGAGTTGGGAGTAATTCCCCCCAATGGATTACTTTTGGATAGTTCCAAAGGATCCAA
>PBHR01000023.1 GCA_002720275.1 Methanobacteriota archaeon | reverse complement strand
GATGACCATGATGACCACGATGACGAAACCCTGACTCCTGAGGACGTTCTAGAACTTTATGATACAAACAATGATGGAAATTTGTCATGGGAGGAATTCTGGGTTTCATGGGAAGACGGTCAAGACGGTCAAGACGGTCAAGACGAGATGTCAGCGTTGATGGAAATTTTCAATGAGAGCGATATAAACATGGATGGACTCCTAGACTTCAATGAACTTGAAGAATTTATTCACGAAGTAGGGGAATTTGAAGAAATGGAAGACTCAGTATTCTATGACGGTTGTTCAGTTACTAATGATCCTAATGATAGTCATTATGAATGTTGGATGAATGATTGGTTAGATGCTGATGGCAACATAACAATGAGTGACGGTTACAAAATGGATGAATGTATTGAACTAGCAAACACAACTTGGGAATGTGAACGTCATGACGACCATTCAGGGCATGATGACCATGATGACCATGATGAATTGAATGATGGAACACGTGGATACTTAACAATCCATATAGAGAACGAAGGTGATTACGGTTTTCTAGTTCCATCAGGTATTTCGATGTTTATTTTGATGAATGATGACCATGATGACCACGATGACCATGATGACCACGCAGGTCACGATGACCATTCAGGACACGATGACCATGATGACCACGCAGATCACGATGACCATGATGACCATGATGACCACAGTGATTCAACAATTGTATCCGAAGAAGGGGAAACTGCGTTTGATTATGATCCACATAGTTGGTTAGATCCATTAGCATTTTTTGAACAAGTTAAGCTTGTTCTCAATGCTTTAGTTGAACAATTCCCAGAAGGAAGTGAGGTATTTACTAGTAATGCTAATGATTACATGCTTTCACTTACTCTGTTGCATTTAGATTTCAATGCAGCATTTGGTGATTCAAGTGATTGTACTACTAGGATGGTGGCTGCTAATCATAATGCATATTCATATATTGCAGAGAGGTACAATATTGAATTTATTACGGTACATGGACTTGACCCCGAAGGAGAACCTTCCGCAGCAGATATTGTAAAGGTCGTAGAAAAAATCAATGAAAAGAGTATTACCGTACTATTTATTGAAGAGTATACTGATCCTTCCTCAGTTAGCAGTATTGTTGATCAAACAGGAGTAGAGGTTCTTTATCTATACACAATGGAAATTGCTCCTAGTGATGAGGGTAATGGACAATCAGACAGTAGTGACGACTATCTATCCTTAATGCAGAAAAATCTTGATAGTTTGAAAGTAGGACTTGGATGTACAGCATGAGTGAGTGGATATAGTTTTTTAGTAAATTCATCACCCTAATAATTGAACAGAGGGCTATTTTTGATGCTAAATAACGAAATTGCTTGCCAGAGTGAAGTAATTGAAGTTAGCAATTTATCTGTTATGCGTTCAGGAACAAAAGTAATTCATGATATAAATTTATCAATCTCATGCGGTGAATTCATTGGGATTGTTGGACCTAATGGCGGAGGTAAAAGCACATTATTACTTACAATACTTGGAATTTTGAAGCCGAAAACCGGGACAATAACAATTTATGATCATGAACCAATGTCAAAAGCGATTCTTGGTAAGGTTGGGTGGGTACCACAAACTGCATTAAATCTCCCTAGTAATATTCAAATTACTGTTAAGGAATTAATACAGTTAGGGACCTTAAAGAGAGAATCATTTTTCCAAATTAGAAAAAAAAATCGTATGCAGGTTAAAAAAATATTGCAACTAGTAGGTCTTGAAGATGTTGCTAATACTCCACTTTCGCGTTTATCTGGAGGGCAGCGACAACGTGCAGCAATTGGTAAAGCATTAGCATCAGAAGCAGAGATAATAATAATGGATGAACCAATGGTTGGCGTTGATAGAGATTCTCGTAATTCACTATTGAAGTTACTTGATAATTTATGTCATGATGAGAATAAAACAATTCTGATGGTTTCACATGATTTGCCAACAATTAAGCAGACAGTACACCGTATGATTTACCTAGAAGATACAATACGTTACGATGGTTCAACTACTGATTTCCCTGATTTATCACTTCTTGCACAATTAAGAGGTATTCAAGCTACACATGATGATGAACCAATTCAAATTAATACCGATGTTACGAAATCTAATTTAAATCCTATAATTATAGTTCCAGCAAAGCAAGGTGATCAAAAATGAAATTAATGGACACATTATTTGCAATAATTGCAATAGTAACTTCAATGGTATCACTCTTTTTATTAATAACATTATTACCAATTGGAGCAATTGTAATGGATTTAACAAGCCCTATTTTAGAATTTATTGCACCCATCGTGCCAGGAGAGGTATTCCCTTATTTTTTTACTTGGGAAATATTTCAACGTGCTTTAGTTGTATCATTAATAGCAAGTATTGTAGCAGGATTTTTAGGCACATTTCTATTGATTCGGAATTTATCATTGATTGGAGATGGATTAGCTCACGTATCATTTGGAGCGGTTGCAATAGCAACCGTAATTGGTTTCATCGGCCCACTTTGGTATGCATTATTTTTTTGTATTATAGCATCTATTACAATTGAATATTTGCGTTCTAATAACATACTTACAGGGGATGCATCAATAGCAATTTTCTTGACGGGGATGCTTGGTCTTGGTTTAGTAATTTTAAGATTATGGGGTGGTATGGCTTACACTGATATTGAAAGTATTTTATTCGGAGATTTATTATTAATTGATGAGGATAGTTTGAATTTTATTTCAATTATAGGTATAATTTCTCTAGTATCTATTTTACTTCTTTATCATAGTTTGTTAGCAATTTCTATTGACCCAATTGCAGCAAGAGTTCAAGGATTACCAGTAAGCCAAATTGGTATTTACTTTAGTATACTTACAGCGGCGCTTGTAGTAAGTATGGTACAGATTGTTGGTGTTTTATTGGTTACTGCTATTTTGATAACTCCTTCAGCAACTGCTCAATTAATCAGTAAAAGCTTTCGCTCTAGTATTATTTATTCTCAATTATTCGGCATTCTAATCATAATTCTAGGACTTTATTTTTCTGCGGAATTAAATACAGGTAGTGGTTCAATGATTGCCTTGGTTGCAGCAATAGTATTCTTCATAGTTGCAATTTCTAAAATAGTTTTGAAAGCAGTAATTCAACCTAGTGAAAATCTTAATTGAATAATGAAGCCCCTAATATTGGTAAAAGTACACTAGCATCCCCCTCTACACAAATATTTGGTGCTTCAGGACGCATTTTTCCCCAAGATATTGCTTCACGCAATCTCGCTCCAGAAAGAGAACCATCATATTCTGGCGCAGTAGTGATGTATACAGCATTGTCAAGTCCACCTCTGTATTGATTCCACCAAATTACATGATGTTTAGAAATTCCTCCTCCAATCATTAATGCATGACTTGATTCAGCAACCCAGGTAAGATCTGACATTCTTTGTTCATCTGCTAAAATATCTATCCAGAATTCGGGATATTTTTGTCTAAACATAAATAACTGTGCACCAATACTTCCATCGGTGATACCTGGAATTACAATTGGAATTTGGTGTTTTGCAGCCCAGAATAGAATTGATTTTTCGTCGCATACTCTGTTTCCAAGTTCCCAACACAATTCTACAGTTCCAAAACCCTTCCATAGTTCAGTTCCACTTAAACCCGTTTTTTCTATTCTTTCGGTTCTAATATCTTCTAAAGCAGGCAAAACAACTCTTTCAATTATTTCGCCATATGATGAATTTGGAACAATTACATTTCCAAGTCTGTTTAATCCATATTCACCTAGTTCAATATCATCTAATTCAAATTCTCCGTGCAAGTAATTTTTGTGTGTTCTAGCAATATCATGATCTAATGTTCCACAAGTAGTTGAAACCACATTGAATCTTTTTTGTTTTATAGCCTCTACAAAAAACCCTCGAGTTCCAGTGGCACAGAGGCATGCAGGAAAAGAGATCCAATTAAGGCATTTTTTAGAATCAAAATTTGATTTTTCTAATTTTTCAAATTGTAATTCTAATAATTCTTTGGCGCGTGCAAGTTTCGTAGCAGTAAATCCGCCAGCACTAGACATAGCCTCAATCAAATCATTTACAGATTTAGTATTCTCAAAAACATAATCCTTAACCGGTTCATCAAAACTATCTGGGTCAATGGCCATGAATAGCCGACTTGAATCTTGTTGATAGTCTTCTTGACTGTTTAATTATTCTATTCTTGTTCAGAATGTAATTTTAATCTTGGCCCAAGGAGTGTTGGCAATAATGTTAATGATGATATTAATGCCATTGAAATTGCTATTGCAAATGATATACCCATTAATTTTAATGGTTCTAATGAAGAAAGAAGCAATACAGAGAAACCACCAGCAGTAGTTAATGCTGCAGCACCCATAGCTCTTCCTGTTGTGCATACAGTTTTACTAGTCCATTCAGCAATAGTGCCATTTGGGTTTAGTTCTGCTTCTTCTTCCATTCGAGTTCCAAAGTGAACAGAATAATCAACACCTAAACCGAGTGTTAATGCCCCTATTGTGACTACTTGAGCATTCAATAAGAATCCAAAGAGCCCAAGCATTCCATACACCCAACAAACAACGACAAATAATGGTAAAGCCATCACAACACCTCTTATTGGGTCTTTATTATCGAAGAAATTAATTGTAATTAACATGATTAAAATTATTACGGAAACTATTGCAGTTGAAACTACGGAATTTGTGGAAATTTCTTCTGTTACCATTCCAATAATCAAATCATCACCTGTAAATGCATATGTAAAATTCTCGTTAGGTAACTCACTTAATTTATTGTTTAAATTTTCTTCAAGTTCTACTGAAGCCTCCCAATCTAATATTGCTGCTTGAAATCTAATTACCATTTGTTTTTGATTATTGCTTAGATATGGTGAAGCTAATTCAAAGCCTTCCTCATTCTCTAAAATCCAAGTGCTTAATTCTGTAAACGCTTCATTCTCTTTTGCTTCGATTCTTGTCAATAATTCTGAAAATGTAGCATTTTCAGCATTAATAGAATACTTCGTTAATTCAGTCCAAAGGCTTGTGATATCATCACTAATTTTATCATCATTAGACAAAAGCTTCATTGCATCATAATATGCCTCTAAGCCATCAGGAGATAAGACGGTGGAATCTTCTTTTGAATCAATAATGAAATAAATAGGACTTGGACTTGAAGCAAATTGGTCGTTTAATGTTACGAATGCTCCGACAACTCCCTCTTCATCTTCGACTAGTTGATCTCGAGTATCAAAACCAGGCTTCAGTAATGTCATTCCCCAAAGCATAGGAATTGTCATTAATATTACAATAATCCAAACAACTTTTGCTTTTTTATCTACCACGTTTCCAATAAATTTTGAAAAACTAGTTTCTTCAATTGATTGTATGTTGGAAATTGGAAAAGGCTTCCTAGTAATTACAGTTTTAGATTTAGGTGGTATTAAGGATAATAATGCTGGTAAAACAGTAATTGATGAGAGGTATACAAATAATAATCCAATAGCAATTGTAGTTCCAAAATCTCGTAAGAACTTTTGATTACTAATATTAAATGACATAAATCCTACTACATCAGTAGTAATTGCGACAATTAATGCCGCAGAGGTAAGTAATGAACCATTTAAAATTGCTTTTTTCCTACTTGATTTTTCTAGAACTGAAAGTGGTTGAGAATGTTCGTCAATACCAACTTTTCTTGCTTCGTGAACCGCTTCTTCTCTATATCTTGCTACAACATGTAATCCATAATCTACACCAATTGCAAGTACAAGAACTGGGATAGAAAACATAGCTGGATTAAATGTTACTTTGAATAAAAATGAAGCAACTCCGAAAGTAATTGGAATTGTCAGTGCTGTACATGTAATTACCATCATAGTTTCTCTAATTGAACGAAATCTAGTCCATAAAATAATTCCAAGTAATAATATTGCCAAACTTGTAAGCATTGGGCTTTCTTTACTTGATGCGCTTGCCGATGCTTCAGTGAAACGATTGAAACCGAAAATAATGACTTTTGAATCATCATCTAATGAAAGTTCTGTACTAAGATTATTCTCCAAAGATTTTGAAATATCTATAATTTCTTCAGTATCTAAATCTGATGTTGATATTGCTAGATTTATTACCCCTATTGTTGCAGCAGAGGCTCTTTGAGAAAACTCAATTTCAGAGCCCTTATCATCATAAGTTGGAATAGATCCTAATATTGAACCAGCATAATCGATTTCTTGAATGACATTTAGTATGTTTAATTTAATCCTAACATCTAAAGAAACACTATAAATCCATTTTTGTTCAATTTCTGGACCTACGGAATTATTATTTACTAACAAATTTATTGACGATAAATAATCATCAAAATCTGAAAGTAGTTGTGTTGAATTCACTCCATTCATTAATGGATCAACCCATTCAGTGTTGTTTACATCCCATGAATTTAATGATTCGGAGGTAATTTCAGGAGGTAGGGGTATCGAATCTACTTTTTCAATAGATAGATTCAAAGCATTATTAATTTCAGAATCATTTCCATTTTCTAATGTATTAATAAAAGCATCAAAAGTAGTTTTAGTTTCATTAACCCATAATGCCGTCTCTTCGGGGTACACAACCGTGGAGTAAATCATTGCTAAACTTGCAGGGCCTGCTACTGATTGACCACCAAATATTGGTTCTTGATACTTTAATGATGAATTGTCACTAATCATTATTGATTCAACATTAGCTAATCTTTCCCAATTTGATGGATTATCCAACCCATTAGATTCTAGTGGTGTCAGGGCCCTTAACAAGTCAAGTTCTTGTTCATTATATTCATTATCAATTTCAGTTAGTAATCTTGTGACTTCATTATCTGGATAAAAAGATGAACGAGATACATCAGCACTGATGTAATTTACCATTAAGAAAATCCCACCAAAGAAGATCAATATGAAAATTAGTATTGCAGTGATTGGTTTTTTTACTGAGGCTTCAGTAAATTTGTCAAATGGATTATACATATTGTAGATTCGGGTAAGCAATCATTTTTAGAGGCTATCATGAAAAGTTGTAAATTTATTATGGTTGAATTGTTCGAAGCACCATGGCAACCACGGAATTATTTGTAGATGGGATGACTTGTGGGGGTTGTTCTTCAAGACTTACTGATAATTTTTTGAAAGAAAGTGGGATAAGTAAGGCTGAAGTATCACACGTTTCAAGAATAGCCAAAATTGAGCATTCTGAAGAAATTACAACTTCAAATTTAGAAGAAATAGTTGCTTTATCCGGATTTTCAATTGGAAAAAGTGGTTTTGATTGGTCCGATAAAGCTGTATGGAAACAAAGCGCTCATAATACAAAATGGTGCTTAATTGGTTGTAGCATTGGGGACTTCGGGACAATCGCTTTTTTCCAATTTATTTGGATTGATTCAGGATGGTCTACTATGGCGATAATGATGCTTGCGATCATGAATGGTCTCCTTACTTCCATTGCTTTAGAAACCGTAATTTTGCTCAAACAGCTTCCTTTCAAAGATTCATTGCGAACTGCAATGGGTATGTCATTTATTTCGATGGTAGCGATGGAAGCAGCTATGAACATTACCGATTTTGTGTTGACAGGCGGTGCAATGTTGACGCCGGAAGTAATCATTCCAATGTTGATTGCGGGATTCTTGACTCCATGGCCATACAACTACTGGCGTTTGAAAAAATATGGGGTATCCTGTCATTAGTTGATTATTTATTACAAGACTTTCTACATGTAATATGGCGAGAGATTATGTTGATGAAGATATATCTCGAGCATTAACTTTACATTCAGATTATTATACTAATCCTGAACTATTTGAAAAAATAAAGGCTTCATTCTCTAATCATTGGCATTTTGCTGTACATAGTTCAGAATTTGATAATGTGAATATTATTCCATTAGAACGAATGGGTGATATAATAAATGACGAAGTAATATTAACTAAAGATGAAAATTATGCTTGTATTTCAAACGTATGTACTCATAGGGCAATGTTATTAGTCGAAGAAAAATGTAAAAAATCCCGAATTCAATGCCCATATCATGGTCGAACTTTTGATTTACAAGGTCAATTTAAAAATATGCCTAAGTTTGAAAATGTAAAAAATTTCCCGACACATAAAGATAATTTGAAAAAATTTAAATTAATGAATTGGAAAAATTTACTTTTTGCAAATAAGAGCGAACAAAATTTTGATGAGTTCATCGAATTTCTAGACGATAGAATTGGATGGATGAATATTGAAAAATTCAAATATGATTCTAGTAAAGATCGAACATACTCAGTTAAAGCAAATTGGGCATTATATGTTGATAATTATTTGGAAGGGTTTCATATTCCATTTGTTCATGGAGATTTAAATAATATTATTGAAAATGACTCTTATAAAACAGAATTATTTTCAAATGGGGTGTTACAAATAGGGTTTGCTAAACCAGGTGAGTTATGTTTTAATTTGCCTAAAGAATCCATAGATTATGGTAAAAATATTGCAGCATATTATTTTTGGTTATATCCAAATATGATGTTTAATTTTTATCCATGGGGTTTATCAGTAAATATTGTAGTTCCTTTGAATTCAGACAAATCAAAAATAATTTATCGTGGTTATATTGGTAATAAAGATTTAATTTTTGAGGGGGCAGGTGGTGATTTAGATAAAGTTGAGGAAGAAGACCAACAAATTGTAGAAGGAGTCCAACGGGGTGTAACTTCTGAATCTTATGAACGAGGTAGGTATTCACCAGAAAAAGAAACAGGAGTACATCACTTCCATCGAATACTGTTAAAAAATTTAGATTAATCATTCCTCTTTTTTAATAAAAATGGACCAATCATCATAAGTCAGCCCTTCGATTGCAACACCAGTTACTAATCCAATCATCCAAGCTTCTGTTTGATCCCAAAAAAATAGGAGAATTAGAATTGTTGTTGCCCAAATCCAATGGTGAATGTGAAAGATATATATTTTGATTTGAGGGGTTTTCCCCGTAAGAAATTTTGCTATTGCAAAACCGACTATTAAACTAATTGAAAAAGCATACAAACTTGCTAAAAGTTCTGATGAAGATATTATTTCATCCGTCATACTTTCTCCCCGTTAATAAATCCTCATAACTTCCCATTATGATTATTTTGGATAGTTTTAATTTTGGAAATCAATTGTTTCTTCGAGGCATTCCATCAACGAGATTCTTATTGGGGTTGAGGTAACCCACCCTTTCCCATTTTGCAATTTTAATAAATTGTGCAACTCAGAAAGGTTCGGACTATTTGAATTATTTTTATTGTTAGTATTGGGTATATCTTTAACCTCCAAATCTACAATGTCAATTTTATTTGTTTTTGAATTATCAACTCTTCTCCATAACATTTTCAACTCAGAAAAGATATCATTTGCAATCCACGGCCTCCTTCCGCAAACTTCAGTAATTAATGTTGGTATTTTTGGAAGTTCAATAAGTGTTTCAATAAGTGAAATAACATCGTGTTTAGAGGTCCAATATCGTATTGGATATTTTTCTAGAAATATTGGGGAACCAGAATCAAGGCATTTTATCCATTCAAAAATATCACTTGGGCCCCATTTGCCTTCAGGATCAATACACAATAAATCTCTGACATGCAATTCTATGCATTTTTCTAGATTAAATGGAGTAATTTGCTCATTCCATGGTCTAATTATAATTGATGGTTTAGAGATTTCCGTTTCGAATTTTTCCCCTGTTTCAAAATAAATAGCAAAAGATGAATTAGAATCATTACTAATTTTATGAATCATTCTGTCAGAAATCCTATTTTGAATTAATTCTTTTAGAAAGTTAGGTTCCCCTTCCAAAGAAATTGTTTTCTGATTCATTTTAATCTCTCAAAAGCTTTAATCGTTTTAGTAATGTGTCCTTTCATATTTATTTGACTTGAATGTACGTTACGAATAATTCCTTCTTTATCAATTATTAAAGTCACTCTTGGCCTAATGAAATTGAGTATTTTTTTAAGTTTTAATTTTTTAATAAAAACTGCACCTTTGTCGCTTAGTAAGGAGTATGGCAATCTATTTTTTTCTTTGAACTTTTTATGTGATTCTATTGTGTCTGTTGAAATTCCAAAAAGTAATATGTTATTTTCCTGAAAATAATCATATTTGTTTCTAAAATGACATGATTCTAAAGTACAACCTGGTGAATTATCCTTGGGATAAATAAAAAGAACAGTCCAATGCCCAATTAATTCATTATTTGATATAGATAAACCCTCTTCATTGGGCATGGAAAATTCTGGCAGATTAGTTCCAATCAAGAAATTATAATATTTACTCATTTTATCTCCATTTCCCTAAACAATCTCTTAATGCATTTTCAAGATTTTCATGAGTAAATTTAAATCCTGATTTTAACAATCTTTCCGGTAGAACTTTTTGGCCTTCAAATAAGAGAGGTCCTGCTAATTCTCCAAATAATATTCTCATTGGGAATTTTGGAATTGGTGCAAAGGCGGGTCTTCGAAGTACCTTCCCCAATGTTTTTGAGAACTCTTTTTGTCTTACAGGATTCATAGAGGTTAAATTGTATGCTCCATTACATTCCTTGTTCATAATAAGATGATTTATTGCAAATATTTGGTCATCTAATGAAATCCATGACATCCATTGTTTCCCTCCTCCGATAGGCCCCCCTGCTCCTAATTTCCAAGGCAATAACATCTTATTTAGGGCACCCCCTGTTGCTGATAAAACAATTCCTGTTCTGATATTAATTACTCTAACACCTACTTTTTTTGCTGCTTCAGCATATTTTTCCCAAGCCAATACTGTTTCTGTAAGAAAACCTTCACCTGGATTACTTTTTTCAGTTAATTCTTCATCTCCCCGATTTCCATAATAACCTATTGCACTTGCAATTAGAAAAACTTCGGGTTTATTTTTTAATTTAGAGATTGTTTCAGACAATAATGTGGTTGTGTTTTCTCTTGACTTTTGAATTAAATTTTTACGTTTTTTAGTCCAGCGCTTATCTCCTATCCCCGCTCCTCCGAGATGTATAATTGCATCAAAACCTTCAATTTTATCAGAATCCAATTCATTTTTTTCAGGATCCCATTTAATTTCTTTTGAATCCAAATTTGTTTCGCGTCTAACTAGCCTCCAAACATCATGCCCTCCCGTATCTAAGAATGCTACTAATTGAGTTCCAATCATTCCGGAAGAACCAGCAACCAATATTTTTTTTCGTTTTTCAGATCTGAATATTTTATGGTTTTCCAGATCTCTTTTCAATCTAAGCTCTCTAGAAATGAACATATTTTTTATTCTTTTTTTAACACTTCTACCCGCAAAAAAATAACCAAATACCCCCAATGGAACTTGATATTCCACAGTATCTTTGACTAGGGTCCCATTTTCTTGAGGGATGAAGTCATGAACATGCTCCCATCTCCAAAATGGCCCTTTGAGCATAATATCTTTGAATTGATTCGGAGGATTATAAATTGTATGTTTAGCAACCCAACTCATTTTGAAAGGCCCAAATGGAATTTTAAAGATTCTAATAGAACCTTCATTTATCGATTTATCAGCTTTAATTTCTTTTAGAACTTCCCATGGCGGCATTAATCTTCTGAATGAACCTTCATGTTCAAACCAAGAAAATGTATTTTCTACATTTTCATCAACATAGGTTTGATGTTCAAATTTATACATTATATGGCGCTAGAATCTTTAGCATATAATATGCTGTATGTTTTCGTGCTAAATCTAATTTTTTTAGATTTATTTAAAATGAATCAGTGCTTTGCGAACAACATCGATAATTAATTTTATTTCAGCAGATGTTATTGCAAAATGGGGTGTAAAACGTAGTGCATTCTTGCCTCCATGAATGACTCCAAGGCCATTTAAACGACACCATTCTTCAACACAATTGAATCCAACAACAGGCAAATTATCAGGATGTAGTTCGGCACAAATAAGAAGGCCCGTTCCTTCCACAGACATAATTGATTCTGGGAAGTCCATCATTAATTTTTTGAGTTCATTTAACAATTCTTTTCCGCGATGGCGAATATTTTGACGAAGTTCAGGAGTAATTCGATCTAGTACGGCTACTGCAGTTTCAAGTGCACGTGGATTAGTGGTCATTGTATTACCATAAATTCCTGTAACATATAATTCAGCAGCCTTTTTTGTCATACCTACTACAGAAAGTGGAAATTGGCCTGCATTAATTGCTTTAGACCAAGCTTCCATATCTGGTGCTTCAGCGTCTTGAAACCCTTCATAATCTATGATGCTTAGGCATCCTTGTCCTCTTAGGCCGGCTTGAACAGAATCAATAATTAACATAGAACCATGTTCTTTTGTCAAACGTCTCGCTTCATCATAAAAATTGCGTTCAATACATAATCCTGGTGCCCCCTCTCCTTGGACTGGTTCGATTGCAAGTAGTTCAATAAAAACACCATCATTTTCAGCTTGAATAAATGCCTCATTTAATGCATTTATGTCATTAGCAGGAATTAATTTAAGGTTCTCTCTGTTCTGAAATGTGTTCAAATTTTTATCATAACCGTCTTTACAGGAATGTGATATTTGTGCAGGCCTATCAGTTCTGCCATGAAATGCCCTTTCTATTGCGATCATTCTAGTCGGTTTACCTTCGTATCGTCCACCGGGGCTAGTCATCCTTAATGCATTTACATCAGATATTCTCATTCCTACAGTCATTGATTCAGATCCTGAGTTCATGCAAATAAATTTTTTAAATGGGCATTCTTTTCTTGTATGTCCTATTTCTTTTTTTAGTCGATCAGCTAATCTTTTTTGACTGAATGATGGCGTCATTACATTAGCCATTACCCAATTTTGTTGCATTGATTGAATTACATTTTCCGGGCCATGGCCCATCCCAAGCATCCCATAACCCCCATTGTCGTGCAAGACCGCACCGTGGGATGTTACAATCCATGGACCTTTTGCTGCAATGGCGACATATGGATTTACAGTAGGTGCAGAATAGAAATTAACGTAGTCCTTTTGTAATAATTTTATTAGTTGAGATTCTTCCATTTTGGTAATTTCTTCACCAAATTCATTAGTTATTTTTTTGTGGATTTCATACGCATCATTAATTGCATCTTTTAAATCTTCAAATGATTCTAGGTATGTTTCAATTATTTCATCAGAAAGCCCATTTGTTTTGGCATCCCCGGAAGATTCTCTTATGTGTTTCAATTTCGAAATATTGGAATGCATATAACGCCCTCGGCAAACCTACCGACTAAAAAGATGCACATCAATAATTCCCTCTTTGGATTTGACTTTTTTCGTAGCACTTTATTTATTTAAAAAACTAATTGAATAATTAATTTTTCAATTGAAAAATTTAAATAATCAACCATTCTTTTTTCATATATTATTTATGATTACCCCAATTGAAAAATTATTTATTATCGCACAAAAATAGGCTTCCAAAATTAATTTATATTTACTATTATTATCGGCCAAAAAATTAGATTTTTCAATTGAAATCATTTATTTTTCTAAAGTATTCTAATTGTATAATTAAATATTGA
Source organism: Methanobacteriota archaeon (assembly GCA_002720275.1). Taxonomy (GTDB): domain Archaea; phylum Thermoplasmatota; class Poseidoniia; order Poseidoniales; family Poseidoniaceae; genus MGIIa-I. The sequence continues at coordinate 77,254 of PBHR01000023.1, read as the reverse complement.
TTATTACGTATAGTATATATACTGTATTGATTAAAGACCGCGCTAAGGAGAAAAAGGAAAGGGATGCAGATGGCGAGAAATGAATATACAATACAAGAATTATTGAGAAGAGATGTGTATGTTGGCGATACCAAAGTAGGAGTTATTGTCGGCGAGAGAAATCATCCAAATACTGATAGAGTAAGATCTATGAGAATTGTGGTTGAATCTGATATAGCTGATGAATTTATGAGAAAACCAGCAGAAATGGCACCATTGTCTAAAGAATTAGTACATAGTATAATGGATGATGGTTCCGTGAAATTATCTAAATCTATGAGGGAATTACAAAGACGTTGGAGAAACACAGTTCGTATCGATGAGAATTTATACGCTCCAGACGAAATGGAAGACAGGGCAGTTCAAGATAATCAAGGAAATGAAGTAGGAGTTATCGTAGGTTTGTTAAAGAAAAAACGAACATATAGAGGAGTAATTGTTGAAACAAGACTAAGCATTAGGAGGGAATTTGGTTTGCCAGAAAGAATTAACATTCCAATTAATGCTTTTGCCAAAACTAGAGAAAGTTTAGATGAAGTAGTTTTGTCAAGAACAATAACCAAATTATTAACATTACCAAGTTACATTCAAATTAATGATCCTAACTTTATTGATGAAGATGAATAATTTAACTGATTAAATTATTTAAATCATTTAAAGATAAAGAATCAATTGATTCATTTTCTTTTATCCAAGTATATGTTTCGTTTATACAAATGGTTTTTTGAACAGAAGTCATTGCTTGATTTAGAATTTCTTTTGATAAAGGCCGTAATGTTTGGATTTCAAGGTGTCTAATATTATGTTTAGATTCTTTAATTAAATTATTAACAAATAGAGAATATTTTCCATGAGAAATAATTAATATTTTTGCTTTATCTCTAGGTCCTTTATTACTGCCATAATTTATTCTTTTGAAACTTAATGCAGGATGGTTTGGATAAATTTCATCTGGTTTCCATGATTGTTCACGAATAATATATTTTGGAGGAAAAGGAATATGTTCTGGTTTAAAATTTAAATTTTCATTTAGACATTCTATTGAAATTATAAGATAAATTGGTATGGAAAATCTTTGTGCTATAGTATGAGATATAGCCAGTAGTCTTGCACAATCTTCACCAGAAGAAGCTTCTAGAATTATTTTTGCAGTGTGTTTAAATGAAATAGGTTCATTAATTATTACAACCTTTGGGGATTTTTCTTCAGAAGAAAATTTTTTGTTTCCAAAAACAAGTTTAACCCTCTGAGCAGGATTATTTATTTCTGTATCTGTGGGTATTTTGTCAAGGTCAGGTATTATATTTTCCCAGTAAGATTTTATTTCCTCATTAAAAAACTCTATTGATGAAAAAATGAATCTAGATAAAGCATAGGAAAATGCATCTTTGCCATTTGCCATTAATCAATGAGTAATGGAAGTCCTTCTTAGAATTATTCTACCGTCATTGTTATCAAATGTTTATGTTAGGGCAAACTGCCTAGGGCGGGTAGCTTAGCTTGGCTGGAGCACCCGGCTGATAACCGGGAGGCCGCAGGTTCAAATCCTGCCTCGCCCATTCTCATTTGTCTAAGAATTATGTTAATTATGAAAATTGATTAGTAAATAACTCCAAGTGTGGGATACCTCTCGGGCGGTTTGAGGGAATCAATTTGTTAGTAGTTTCTGGGAGTAGTTGTAAGCATATTGCAGAAGGCATGGCTCAAATTCTAGGTTGCGAACACCATTCTTTGGAAGCAAGGCGTTTTCCAGACAGTGAAGGTTATTTTCGAGTACCTGAGAAAAGTATAGAAAAAATTCGTTCAACATCAGTAATTTTAGTTTCAAATACATTTCCTGATAGCTGTATTATTGAGACTTTATTACTATTAGAAGCAATAAATGATGTTAGACAAGGTAAACTTGAAGATCTCAGAGGTAAAGGTGTTGATTGTGAACCCACAGGCCCAGGAATTTTTTTAGCAATACCTTATTTTGGCTATTCAAGACAGGATAAAAGATTTAATCAGGGCGAGGCTGTTTCTGCAAGGGCAATTGGTATGTTATTATCTTCAAAATGTGATGGTATAACAGTTTTAGATTTACATGCCCCCGAGGTTTTAGAGAATTTACCTGTGCCAGTGTCTTTTGCTTCATCTATGTCTGAAATCGCAACATATTTACAATCAGAAATTAAACCTGATTTTATCCTTTCACCAGATAAGGGTGCAATAGAAAGAGCAAGTTTTGTGGCAGAAACTATTGGATGCAAATTTTCATATTTAGAAAAAACAAGAATTGATGCCCATACGATTGTTCATAAAGCTAAAGATTTGGATGTTAATGATTCAGTTGTAACTATTGTGGATGATATGATTTCAACCGGTGGAACAATTTGTAGGGCGAGTGAGGCTTTGCGGAATCAAGGTGCAAAAGCGGTATTTGCTGCTTGTTCTCACGGTTTATTTACAGGCGGTGCAATTTCAAAATTAGATAAATTTGTTGATGGAATAATTGCTTCAGATTCACTAAAAAATCCACGATCAGTAGTTTCTTCAGCATCAGCTTTATGCCGTGGAATTGATGAATTAATGGAAAATTGAAGAAAGACTTTCCTGCGTTGGGTTTATACCCATCATGTCGTGGCGCAAGTGCCAAGAGGTTGTGAATCCAGTGACTGTGCATGTGAAATTTGAAACACCAGAAGATTTAGAAGACGCAATATTTGATTTGGTATCAGATTGCAAAGAAGGAGCCATTTGTAGGGGTAGTAACGAAGTTACTAAAGCTGCAGAAAGAGGCGTTGCTAAACTAATAGTAATGGCAGAAGATATAAATCCGCCTGAATTATTAGCTCATATACCAATGATATGTGAAGAAAAAGAAATACCGTTTGGGTATGTTAGACACCAAGAATATTTGGGTAAAGAATCAGGTTTACCTGAAGGTGTCAAAACAGCATCCATCGCCTTGTTAGAAATACCAAAAGCTATTCAAGATAAATATGATAAAGTAATTAGTAAAATCAAAGATGCAAATAATTGAGGTGTAATTCGTGAGTGAAGAATTGGGTTGGCCAGCAGAAGTTGTAGAAATTGTAGCTAGAACAGGTATGACTGGAGAAGCAACTCAAGTTAAAGTTAGAGTTAATGATGCACCTAATCCTAGAGACATTGGTAGGATTATTACAAGGAATGTAGTTGGAGCAATTAGAATTGGTGATATTTTGATGTTAAGGGATACAGGACGTGAAGCAAGAAAATTAGGAGGTCGTTAAAATTCCTGAACGCCGAATATGCAATTTCTCAGGAGAAGAGATTGAACCTGGAACGGGTTTAATGTTTGTTAAAAGAGATGGAACGGTACTTTGGTTTAAAAGTTCTAAGGCTAGAAAAAACATGGTTAATTTGAATAGAAACCCTAGAAGGGTTAAATGGACACGACATTATGTTAAAGGTGGAATTAAATAGATTTTTAATTTGAAGTGAGATCATGGAGACAACTTTTGTAATGATTAAGCCTGACGGTGTTCAAAGAGGATTAGTTGGAGATATTATCTCACGTTTTGAAAGAAAAGGATTGAGATTAGTAGGGCTTAGAAGTTTTACTCCATCAGAAGAATTGGCTTCAAAACATTATGAAGTACATAAAGAAAGGCCATTTTACCCTGGATTGATAAAATTCGTAACTTCATCTCCAGTTGTTGCAATGGCTTGGTCAGGTAAGGATGCAATTTCTGTTGCAAGAAAAATCATCGGGCCTACAAATGGTAGAGAAGCATCTCCTGGAACAATACGTGGCGATTTAGGAATGGATATGGGATATAATTTAGTTCATGGAAGTGATGGTCAAGATACAGCAGCATTTGAATTAGGGCTGTGGTTTCCAGATGGAATTAATGAGTGGATACCTCATCGTGAGCGATGGGTTTACGAAAGTAGATGATAGCCCCTTAGTTTGGGGGCTACAGTCTTGACTAGCGGTAATCAGGTAAAACAGAGACAACCAATAGTTGCGGTATTGGGGCATGTTGATCACGGCAAAACTAGTATTTTAGACCATATTCGCTCATTAGGAATAGATTCACAGTCTTCTGTAATGGCTAGAGAAGCGGGTGGAATCACTCAGCATATTGGTGCAACAGAGATTCCTTCAGAACTTCTTAATGACGTATGTGGTGTATTACTTGGTGGTAAACAGTTTGATTCACCCGGTTTATTGTTTATTGATACCCCAGGCCATCATTCATTTACAGCATTAAGAAGCAGGGGAGGAGCTTTGGCTGATATTGCTATTTTAGTTATTGATATTATGGAGGGGTGCCAACCTCAGACCTTGGAATCAATTCGTATTTTAAAGCAACAAAAGACCCCTTTTGTTTTAGCATTAAATAAAGTAGATAGGATTCATGGTTGGGAATGCAAGTTTAATAGAAGTACTGCACAATCATTGAAAAACCAATCAAAAGAAACTCTTGGCTTATTTGAACAAAGGTTTTGGGAACTTGTTGGAAAACTTTCAGAACATGGGTTTAATGTTGATTTATATTCAAAAATTAGTGATTTTACGGATACTATTGCGGCTGTACCTTGCTCTGCTAAGGAAGGTGAAGGGATTCAAGATTTATTGGCTATTACAGTAGGTTTAGCAGAAAGATTTCTCGTTGATAGATTGAAAGATGTTGTTGGTGATGCAGAAGGTACGATTATTGAATTAAAAGATGAACAAGGTTTAGGGAAAACATTGGACTTAATTTTGTATAAAGGTCAATTATCAAAAGGTGATGAAATATTGTTAGTGTCTCAAGAAGGTCCATTTTGGTCTCACATTAAAGGGATGTTTTCCCCTAGAGGTATGAGTGAAATGCGTGACGCAGGAGATAGATGGGATTCTGTGGAAACCGTTAATGCAGCTGGAGGAATTAAGATAAACGGTCCAAATTTTGAACAGGTTTTAGTTGGAACAACTTTGCGAGTATTTCCTAAAAATGAAGCATTAAAACTTCAAAAAGTACAAAAATTAACTTCGGACATCGCTCGAGCCAATGCAGATGGAAAAATGGACAGAGTTTCAGAAATTAAAAAACAGAGAACTATAATTTTACAAGAGATTAGCCCCGAAGCATTTTCACGATTTAAATCTGCAAAAAATGAATCAAAAATTTCAGTACAATTGGAAGAAGAGGGAGTTGTAATTAAATCAGATACTTTAGGAGGATTAGAGGCACTAGCATTCGAATTAGATAAAATTAGTATTCCTATACGTTCAGCGACTATTGGAGAAGTAAAGAAAAAAGATATTCGAGCCGCTGAAGTATCTTCTAATCCTTTACATTGTGCAATTTTATCATTTAATACAAATGTGAGTAGGGAAGCTAGTGAAGTATTGGAAAAAAATAATGAGGTCAAGTTAATTCCTGGCCAAGTGATTTATCATATTATTGAAAAATTTGAAGAATGGTTAGAATTTAGAAAAAGAGAATTAGCAGAATCAAAAAGAGAAAATTTAGTTCATCCTGGTAAAATTAAGTTATTAAAGGATCATGTTTTTAGAAGAAATAATCCTGCAGTAGTGGGAATTAAAGTATTGGGAGGTAGAATTCAAGTTGGTCAAAATTTATTAAAATTGGATGGTAAAAGAGTAGGTCAAATACGTTCTATTAGGACTGGAGAAGAGACTTTGAAGATAGCAGAAAATGGTGAAGAGGTTGCTTTAGCAATTAAAGGAGTAACTATAGGAAGGCAAGTAGATGAAGAGGATATACTTTTAGTCGATATTCCTAGCGCTCATGCTTCAAAACTACAACAAATGGATTTAAGCGCCTCAGAAAATGAAATTCTACAGGAATTAATCGAAATTCATAGAATTAAGGACCATTTTTGGGGAAGATAATATTTTTCCACCCATTTTTAGTTGAAGTATTGATACCGAAGGTTGAAGTATAAACATCTTAGCACGGTGTTTAGGTTAGTATCATGAGTGCAGGTTTTAGTGCATCCGCGGCAGGTGGTGATGCCCGGTCTAGAGAATTAATTAACACCGTGAGTAATATCTCAAATCAGTTAATGAATGAAGTTGGAAAAGTAATCATAGGTAAACAAGAAAATTTACGTAGAGTCACAGTCGGAATTTTATCTAATGGTAATATGCTATTGGAAGATTTCCCTGGTTTGGGTAAAACTATGCTTTCAAATACATTTGCCAAAGCATTAGGTTGTAAGTTTAAACGTGTACAATTCACTCCAGATCTATTACCTTCAGATATTATGGGTACTTACATGTATGATCAAAAATCTGGAGAATTTAAATTAAGGGCAGGTCCTTTATTTACAAATATACTATTGGCTGACGAAATTAATAGGGCTCCTCCAAAAACTCAAGCTGCATTACTAGAAGCGATGGAGGAAAAACAAGTTACTATTGAAGGAATAACGCACAAATTACCAGCACCATTTGTAGTTTTAGCAACTCAAAACCCAATTGAACAGGAAGGAACATATCCACTGCCAGAAGCTCAAATGGATCGATTTTTGATGAAAATGAGTATGGGTTATCCAGAACGTGCAGAAGAAAAAGCAATTTTAGCACGTAGAAAAATTAGAGGTAAAGATGATCATGATGTTGAACAGGTTACTTCTCCAAAGAAAGTTGTTGCAATGCAAAAAGCACTTGAAACAGTACATGTAGATCCTGCGATACTTTCTTACATTGTAGAATTAGTACAGAGAACTCGTGAAGATCACCGTGTAATTACAGGGGCCTCTCCACGTGCTAGCCAATCACTTTTCAAGACTGGCCGTGCTGCTGCAGCAATTGCAGGAAGAGATTATGTTACTCCTGATGACATTAAAGGAATTACTTTACAGGTGGCAGCACATAGAATTGTACTGAAACCCGAAGCAAAAATACGTGGAATTACTGGTATGCATATTCTTCGTAAAATTTTATCAGAAGTACCAGTTCCTGTAATTCAAGCATAATTTTTATGCATTGAGGGGGAATCTAAGATGGATCCATATAAGATGGTCATTGCAGTTACGAATCAAAAAGGAGGTTGTGCTAAAACTACTACTTCAGTAAATTTAGCAACAGTTCTTGCAGAAGGAAATCGAAAATATGGAATTCCACCATCAAAGGTGCTTTTAATAGATTTAGACCCCCAAGGAAATGTATCAACAAGTTTTGGTGTTGATAAAAGTAAATTGAAGAAAACAGTAAGTGATGTTTTGATGAATGATCTGGGAGATGAATTACCATTAATTGATGATTATATTATTTCACCAGAAGAATTGACACAATCAATGCGAACTGCTTGGGCTATTTCCAATTCAAGTGAAAAAATACCCGAGAAATTAAAAGTAGATAATTTATATTTGTTACCTTCAAATATACATTTATCTGGCGCGGATATAGAATTATCAACGAAAATTGGTCGAGAAACTAGACTTAAAGAAGGAATTGCGCATATTATTAATGATTTTGATTACATTATAATAGATACACCACCAAGTTTGGGTCTTTTGACAATTAATGCATTAGCCGCATCAAATTGGGTTTTAACTCCTGTACAAGCAGAATATTATGCTTTAGAAGGGATGAGTTTGTTAATGAATACTATAAAGTTAGTACAAAGAAGAATTAATCCGAATTTAAAATTATTTGGAATTGCTATGACGATGGTCTTACCAAAAAGTACACTTTCACGGATGGTTTGTGATGAAGTTGCTCGTTTTTTCCCAGATCAAGTGTTTAATACTGCGATTCAAAGGTTAGTAAAAATTGCTGAAGCACCTTCTGAGGGGAGCCCTACTGTTTTGTTACATCGGCCAGGAAATGATTCGAAAGGAAGGGGGAGTCACCAATATTGGACTTTAGGTAAAGAAGCTCATCTTCGAGTACAAGATTTAATGAAAAAACACGGAGTCACAAGAACAAGCCAATTTTTATTAAATAGAGAATAAATAAGAACGAGACTTTCAATTCACCATTCAAATCTACATTTTAGTGAGATTATAAGGCATCAAATTAAGTATTGTTAATTGTCGAAAACAAATGTTAATCATGACTGCGGAAGGAATGACCTCGGTAAGTGTAAGCCTTGAAACAAGAAGACAATTGAATCAAATGCGTTCAATGATGGAATTTAAAAATATAGATTCTCTTTTAGGACATTTATTAATGGAGAAAAGATTAAGTCGATTAAGTGCAGAATCTAAACAATTACAAGATCATTTAGAAAAATTGGACAATGTTGATGTAAATGACCTTATTGAAAAATTAGAATTATCACCTTTTTGAGTTGAAGAATATGGCTTATCACCCCAAAACATTTACAATTAATGCTTCTCAGATAGTAAGAGGATTATTTGACAACCAAAGTTTAGAATCATCTTTATTGGAAAAAGCCGCTTGTGGGAAAATTAGACTTGTTGCTAATCCGGGTGAATGGAATAAAATTCTTTGGCTGTTGGTTAATTCTTTTAAAAATCCAGATGGTAAATCATTAATTCTGGGTTCTAAATTAGGCGAGATTAAAAAATCATTACCGATTGAATTTAGGTAGATATTATTTATTTTTTTCTAACCATTCCGCTCCATACCATTTCCATTGGTCCATCGTCCAACCCTCAGGTAAACCAGATTCAGGAATTGGCGGAACCTCTGTTGGTTGTTCAGGAGGAGTTTCTATTGGTTGTTCAGAAATATCATCACTGTCTTCGTCATTATTATTTTCTTCTAATGGATCTGTTTTAACTTCATCTTCATCAAAAGCAGCATCCATTGCTTCCGAATTTACGTTTAATTCATCAACAGGATCGTCACTCCATGCAGAGTCTTCAGAAAATGTAGAATCATATTCGAACCCTTCACCAGATTCAGTAGCCATAACTTCTTTATTTCCAATAGAGTCTTTTTCAATCTTCATTCTTTTATTCGTACTTAAAGCTTTGAATATTTGCCCTACGATTAAAATTGCTGCTATTATTACTACAAATGCTATTGATCCATACAAACCGGCCTGTTTTATTGATGCTTGGAGTTGTTCTTGTTTTAATTCTTCTTCGGATTTAATATTATCTTCAGGAATTACACAATCTTCAGATAAGTTATTTTGATCTTGTAAAGCACATTTTCCTTCTAATGTTGAATATGAGTCATCATTGTCGTTATAGTCGGAATTTCCACCCACTCCATCGTTATCTGCATCTAACCATTCATTTGGGTCGTTATCGAATTGGTCTGTACTATCTGCAAAGCCATCACCATCTAAATCTTTACAACCAAAGTGACTTGGGGTAAGCCAAAGCCCTGTTTCTTCATTATATTCAAGTGTTTTATTACTGGTTCCAAAATCTAATGGGCAATCATCTCCACCATTGCCATCAGGATTATCTCCAAATCCATCTTCATCCCAATCTTTCCATTGAGTTTCATCATTAGGGAATAAGTCAGCATTGGTGTTATCTTCACCCTCAATTGGATTACTATAACCATCACCATCTCCATCAACACAACCGTAACGATCTATGCTTGAAGTACCATATTGTTCAGGACAGTCATCTGGTTGTTGTCCTTCAGGGTTATCTCCGAATCCATCACCATCAGAATCTTCCCATTGACTATCTTCATCAGGAAACGCATCACTATTGTCTCCATATCCATCTCCATCAGAGTCTTCCCATTCGTTTTCATTATTGGGAAAATCATCTCCATTATCCCCTACTCCGTCACCATCCGTATCGACGCATTCAAATTCATCATCAGGAAAATAATCAGGATAGTTTCCTTCTAAGTTATCGCCACATCCATCACCATCTAAATCATACGCTTGAGATGGATCTCCAGGAAACGCATCTTTTGTATCAGTTACACCATCATTATCGGAATCAAAATCTAATAAATGCACATTTTTACCACTTGTTACTAATAAACCACCATAAATAGTATCTACAATTGCATTTACACCGAGTGGATAATTTAATTGATTTTGATCTTTTACCATTGTTTCTGCATTAATAAAAAATAATTTATCTTGAGTCCCTAAAATTAATGTTTCATCCATTGAATATAAAGTTGAAGAGATTTGCTCAAAACCAATATTGCTGGGGTTAGTTCCTTGACCAGTCACGCTAGTGGTGGTCCATTGTTGACCTGGTAATGCATTTTTATTGTAATCGTATGATATTATCTTTCTTCCATCAAATTCAGAAAAATATATTTTACTTTGGTCATCATTTGTCATTATGATATCAAAAGTTCCAGAATATCCCGGTTCTAAAGTATCAGTTAAAATCATCGAATCTGCTTGATTGATTTCGTGAACAAAAATTTCGTCATCTCCTCCTGTAATAATTGTTCCATCATCAAGAACCATTACTGATCCAATATGATTTGCATGTTCATTTGTTTGTTTTGCAGTAGGTAATTCTAAGTTAATATCGTATTGCACAGCCCTTTTACTTGCTTCTACAGCTATCCAAATATGAGGTAAATCTGTAATCCCATCACTATCTAAATCCGCTCCATCTGTTGGATCCCAAGCGACATCTACTACGGGTGTACCTTGGTAAATAAATCGTCCTTTTTCTCTAGCAGGGCCTACATCTACGACTTGCGCACCTGTTTCATTTCCAAAAACTACTAAATTAAATTCTGAAAAATATGCAGCACTAGAAATATTTCCATTTGAATCAACTTCTAATTGCCATGCTTCTTCAAATCCTGTTGAACTAAGGCTGAATAAATTCATAAAACCATTTTCACTTATTATGAGATAATTATTTTCAGGAGTCTTCCACATTTTTATTGGCTTTGAATCCAATTCTACTAGTATTTCTCCAGCATCAGTGCAAGGCAATTCTGAACAATTATTTGCATCAGAACCAGAGAAGTCGGATGCATTCAAAGCCGTTGCTAAAGGTAAACATGTTGCAGTTAAAAATAAGAGAAAAATGCAATATCCTACTTTACGCATGTCAGAGCCAATGGGTTCTCATCTATGAATCAGACGGAATAGCGTTTATCAAAAATAATCTATTCTTCTTCTAATTTTTGTTGTGCAATCTCCTCTTTAGCGATGTCTGTAATTGATTTCATAGGTATTTTTTCTACATCATCATTATTATTTTCAGGCATTAAAACTTTATTTGCAGGTGTTAGACTTGTACCTGATGGTTTTAGAACTGGTGCTTTAGAAGGCATTAATGTTGTTGTTTCAGGTTTTAAAACAGTTGTTTTAACAGGTTTTAATTTTGCAGATGACGGTTTTAATGTAGGAGTTTCCAATTTCTTTAAACTACCGATATTTGCTTTTTTAATCACTTCATCAATTACTTGTTCTCTTTCTTCAAGTTCTGTAGATAACATTTCTATGATTTGATCAGCATCATCTAATGTTTCTTCTAGTACTTTTGAAATTTCTAGTTCATCTTCTTCAGTAATTGAACTTTCATCTATTTCCTCAGTAATTAATTTAGGAATTTTAAACTCTGATTTATCATCTTCAGAACTTTCAGAAATTTCTTCAGATTCTAGTTTTGGTTTAATTGTTGTATGAACCGGTTTAGGAAGTATTGTTGTAGTAGTCTGTTTTTCTTCAATAATAGGTGACCTAACAGGTTTTAGAGTAGGTCTTTGAGAACCTATCGGTGCTCCACCTAAAATCGGAGTAGTTTTTGGGACATTTCCAGCCAATGTTTGACCACCTAAACTTTGACCTAGTTTTCCACCTAATAAACCACCTTGTTGTTGCAATGGATCTACTTTTTCTCCAGCGATTGCTCCTAACCAAGCTTGACGTTTTGAGAGTAGTGCATCATCTGATTTTAGTTGATCCATAACATCTTGAGCTTCTTCTAACTTCCCTTCTTCTACGCCAATTTCAGCCTCAAAGTCAGTTCTAATTTGGTCCCGCATTTTTTCTTCAGCCATTTCTCTGAATTTATCCATTTGTTCATTAAGCATTTTTAGCCTATCACGAATTTCTTCTCTCTTAATTCCGAGTTGAGACTCAATTTCTTTACGGATTTCACCTTCTCTTCTTCTAACTTCAATAAGTGCTTTATTACGCATAATTTCTTCAAGTTTGAGTAATTGTTTCTCAAGATGTGTAGCAACTTCTTCCATTTTTCTTCCACGGAATTCTTCCAATCTTGCTTCCATTTCAACTTCTAATTCAAGCCCGGTTTCTTCACGTAATAATTCTAGATCAGTTTCCCTGGTAATTCTTTCATTACGCATTTGTGCATCAATTTCAGATAATATTGATTTTTTAGAAGCATCTTCTCTTGCATTATATTCAAGTTCTAATTTCTTAACCCAATCTTTGCGTTTGTCTTCATAATTATCAGATAATGTTTCCCTCAAGTAACTTTCTTGTTCATATCTAAATTTAGATAATTCATTTTGCATTTCTGCTTCCTTGGATAATTTGTATGATTGGAATTCATCATCAATTTTTCTATCCATCTCAGATTTAATATTTGAACGTAATTGCGAATCTATATCGTCAACATTTTGTTGGAATAATAAATCATAACGTTCTTGCAATCTTGATTTTCTATCTGCCAACTTTTCTGAATATGATTCACTTAATTCCCTTTCAATTAAAGTTCTTAACTCTTCTTTTCTTCTTGCAAGAGCCATTTCCACATCTTCACGCATTTCTTGTTCTAGTAAACCAGTTTGTTCTCTCATTTCCCTTTCTATTTCTGACTGGATTTGCATTGCAATTTCTTCTTCTAATTGCCTTCCTCTTCTACCATATTCTGCTCTTAATTGTGCTTCTCTTTCATCCATACGTTGTTTTGCTTGTTGCTCAAGTCTAATTTTTATTGAAGCTCTTAGTTGAGATTCCCTTTCTGCTAGCCTATCTTGATGAAGGCCTTCTAATCTGACTTCTTCAGTTTCAATTTCAATATTAAATTGTTCTTCCAAATCTTTTCTAATTTGATCATTTATTGCATTTGATTGTTCAAAAAATGCTTGATTAAACTCGATTTCTAATCTTTCTCTATGGAAATCTAATCTTTTTTGGTATTCATTTTTCAATTCTTTTTCTAATCTTGAAGTTGTGTGATTTCTAAATTCCTCAAGCTTCCTTTCTTTTTCAGTTCGAATTTGATCAAATAATTGACCCTGCTCCCTAATTAAACGCTGTTCAAATTCATCACGCAAAATTTGTTCATTATTTTTCATGGTTTCCTGCTGTAATCTTGTTAAATCTGATTCCATCTCTCTTCTCCATTCAGATTCAAGTTGTTCAAGAGTTAGTTGATGTTGTAAATCAAGTTCCATTGTAACATTTTTCTTAATGTGTTGCAATCTTTCATTTTGTTCCAATAATCTCAATCTTTTTTCACGGTTAATGTTAAGTTTAATCTTTTGTTCTCCTCTTCTTCTTTCAGATTCTGTAATTGTGTGAGACATTTTTGCACCACTATTTCCTGTAATTGAATTTCTTAATGCTGCAAGGTTTGGTTTTTCCTTATTTGTAACATTATTCATGCCCGTTGATATATCATTATTATTGCTATCGCTAACGCTCAAGTGCATCCCACCGATAAACACACGTTTTCTTATCATTATTAAAGAAAGCAGGTAATAATTATTGCAAGGTATTAAATTTAAGACTAAAATTTAAAATCCATGATTTTGATTAAAATTTGATTTTTATTTCTTTTTCACATGCAGGACACTTTAATAATTTTTCACCTGGTGTCCGTTTAACTCTTAACTTTCTTTCACATCCAGGACAAGCAATTTCACTTTTCATTATTTTTTTAGTCAGAGTAAATTTTTGATTACAAGATGAGCATTTTAGTTTACAAGGTCTTGCTCCAATTCCTGCTACTAAAACTTTGGAGCAAGCAGGACATGCAATACGTTCATTTTTCCATTCATGTTCTAATGAAGGCAATTTCACATTCACTTTTGCTGAACAACTTCCACATTTCTTTTCACCAGGGCCTTCAGGAAGTAATGCATCACATTTAGGACAGTATGTTGGAGGTATATCTACATTGGATGAAATTGTAATATTCGCTTCTTCAATAATTTCCTCCTCAGCCACTTTTTCCACCTCTAACGCCCTTTGGAAACTATAATTATGCCCCCTGGGACAAAAGTAAATGGTAAATCTAAATCTATTCCAAATTCTTTAGCAATTGAATTTATTGCATTTTTTGCATTAATTGCATCTACAGCAGAAGAACTAATTGGAATAAATTTCAATTCTCCTCCACTTTCTAATAATTTAATAATTTCAGAGGGGATTTGATTAATCCAAATCGCCTCGTTTGAAATTGTAGATTTACTAGAAGAAATTTTTGGAGTATCAATTTTTTCTATAACTTTCCAAAATTTAGCTCTACCTTGATCTCTGTGATTTTCAACTAATCCTGCTTCTTGTAATTGTTTTAAATGATGATAAAGGTGGTATCTTGTAACTTTAATTTCTTTTTCTAATTCGACAGTAGCCATTTCTTCTTTTGAACACAAAATATTGTACATTGCTGCACGTGTAGGATGTGCTAGAGCAATTTGTTTTGGATCACCACGTATCTTTGACATATCAACCTTGAACATAGGTAAACTATTGAGATATATCAAATGGTCGCTAATTTAATATTGTTTTAACAACTTCTTTTGAATCATCATAAAGCTCCTTGAAAATTTTTGAAATTATAGAAAAGATATTAAATTTCTTATTTTCGTTTTTATCAGTTGACATTTCATCGAATTGATATGAACCTAATCTCATCGCATTTAGTATTACCAATAGAACTGAAAACTCATGTGCTAAAACATTAAGCCACAACTGGTCATTTTTACCCGAAATTACAGACATCACTAACAATAAAGTCAATGAAATTGAAATAACCAAATTTTGAATTACAATATTTCTTGTTTTTCTAGACAATTCACATAATGATGAAATAAGATCTGGTCTTTCTGAAGGTATCATTACATCAGCAGAATCAAGATTTAATTGCTCTTTATTACCAACTGAAATTCCTACGTCTGCTTTAGCCATAGCTGCTGCATCATTAAACCCATCGCCAGCCATAAGTGTGATGTGTGTTGTAGATCTTTGTTCAACCCAATCTACTTTTTGTTCAGGAGTTAAACCCCCTCTACAAATCTCTACAGGGATACCTAAGTCATTCGCTGTTTTATTTACAGACTCTTGATTATCTCCACTCAGTAATTCTACTTTTATGTCCTGTTTACTTAAATTTGAAATTAATTTTGAGGAATTTGGGTTTAGTGCGTCTGAAGCAAATCCAAAGGCAGCAATGGCATTAGTTCCTTTTGTTAATATTGAAATTCCAGTGACTTCAGTATTTTCTAATTTTTCTAGGAGGTCTTTAGGAATCTTGAACCCTTGTTTTTTAATCCAATTTATATTTCCAATAGCCACAGTTTCTCCATCATATTTTCCAGTGATGCCACCCTCTCCATCAATTAAATTTTGAATTTTATATGGTTGAATATTTTCTTCATTACTTTTATCAATAATTGCTGATGCATATGGGTGATTAGAGGATAATTCTAAACCAGAAGCAATTCCGATAATAGTTTTTATTTTAGAACCTTTTGTTGACACTATCTGTGTAATTTGTGGACGTCCTTCTGTCAAAGTTCCTGTTTTATCTAGTAATGCAAGATTTACTTTCGCTATCCTTTCTAATACATCTCCACCTTTAGCAATTACTCCCTTATTTGAAGCCATTGAAATTGAAATTGAATGCGGAATTGGTGCACAAATTAATAATGCGCAAGGACAAGCAGTAACCCACAATAATAATATAATTTTGATTCTGTTCCCTTCCCCAATTACGGACTCGGGTATCATTAATGCAACAAACATTGATCCAAAGAGCACTAATGGAACCCAAATATTTGTGAATAATTCTAAGATAGAATGTAAGCGAGTTGGTGATTCTTGATATAACTTCGTTGTTTCAATTAATTCACTTAAACGAGTATTTACTCCTGTTGCGCTTGTTTCTACGACTATAGGCCCACGAGTTAGGATTAACCCCGCTTCAATAAAATCACCTTTATTGAGGTTAATTGGTAATGCTTCTCCCGTAAGTGCTGATTTATCTACTAAACCTTCTCCCGAAATGATATTTCCATCTATGGGGATAATTTCACCAGTTCTAATCTCTATATGATCTCCAATATTTAATAATCCCACGGGTACCATTTCCGAATTACTTTTTTTCTTGAGTTTATTATTAGAATCTAAAGAAAGTTTGAATGATTTAATTTTTACGATTTTTGAAACATCAGTTGATTTTTTAACTAATCTTGCTTCATTTGGAATTCTATTCAATCCTCCTTGCATAGATTCCCTTGCCTTTTTAATCGCAGAAGTTTCCAAATTATTGGCTAACGCAATTAAAACAATTATTAGCAATGCTTCAAACCAGGCATGCAGAAACATAGCACCTAAAACAGCCATTGAAATTAATGTTTCAAAACTTAATTGCAATCTTTTAACGCTTTCAATAGCCTTTTTTCTAAGTTGGTTAGAACTAATAATGATTACAGGTAAAGCAATTAAGTATTGTAGTTGATATTCTACTGAATTTATGTTTCCATTTTTCTCAACTAAAAATTGAATTAAGAATACTATTGGTAGAAAAATTAATCCAACAATCCCATCAAGTAATTGTTTTTGATCTGGACGTAAACCCCATTCACCCCCTTTAGGCTTTAATGTTATTTTTTGATTAAGGGCCTCATCTATTGCCTTCTGGAATTCTTTTGTTAATTCCCCCTCAACTTTTGTTGGTAATCTGATAAATATTTTATCTTCTTCAATTCTACTTTCAAGTACTCCTGCTTGAATGTTTATACGATTTAATAATTTATTTTCATTTAAATTTAATTTTGCAAGGGTACTTTTTGAAGAGACGCCCGCAAGCTCCCACCACTTTGCATTGGGGGCATATCCTAAATCACATAGTATACGATTTACTTTAGAAATTGTTTGTAATTCAAGATCTATTTCAAAATGTACCAATGTTGTTGTAATAGATACTTCAGTATTTTCAATTCCTTTTAATGAATTGAGAGATTTAGTTATTTTTAATGCACAATCAGGGCAATCTATTCCAAAAATTTCCCACCCAACATTCCAAACACCCCCTAATGAAGAATATAGGCCTGAATCGACTTCTTTTGAATTGTTATCTTCAGAAAAATTATCCTGAGGATCATTTAAATTATAACCAAATATGAATTCAGAAAAAGCGAATGTGGAAGTCAAAAACAACATAATAGAAAGGATGGAAAAAGTGTATATCGCCCACGTCGGATAGTCTAATACACTACTATTTTCCAAATTTTCTGTTTGTAGATATTCTAAATCATAAAATATTATTAGTCGCCATAATATTGCGAAAATTAATAATTGATACGAAAACTTAGTTAATTTGGCTAATAATTTAGAATAATCATAATTCTTTTTTGTTTTCTTTTCATTAATTAAAACTGCATCACTTTCTGAATTTTCTTCATTTTTTATTTTAACTTTTTTGGGTTTGATTATTGGAGTTGAGGTTATTTTCTCATCCTCTTGAAGAAATAAAAAATCATCGTCATTATTCGAGTCTGACACATAACTCCCACTACAATCATATCATTAATAATTCTCTGTATTAGTGGTGTTTACCTTTGGAAATTTTCTAATTGAAAAATTAATTTTGCAATTGAATTTTTTTATTAATTTAAAGGTGCCGAGGGCAGGATTCGAACCTGCGAACCGCTAGGGAGAGGATCTTGAATCCCCCGGAGTTGACCGCTTTCCTACCTCGGCAACATTCATACTCAAAGTTTTATACATTTCAGCCTTGTTGTTTAATGAATAATTCATAACCCGTCATGTTTTGTTAACGTTTGGCAGACATGGGGGGAGACGAGCAGATGGACAATTCTATCGATGCTAATTTAGCTAAGCAAATCGAAGAAGAACTTCATGCAGTATTACGTAGACAAATAAATAGAAGTGGTCCAGTATCTCTTCCGCGAAAAGACTTTTGGGAAAAAATTTCAGAGTTGTGTAATTTTTTAGAAGTAGAAGTAAATCGATTAGGTAAAGCTGAAGGTTGGAGTTTACGTACTCAGGCTGCCGCTAAAAGACAATCAAATATTCGTAGAGCAGCCTCAGAATTAGCTAGAAAGCGTTTAGTTTCAATGTTAGAACATTCCACTACTAATTTATTTAATGCAAATCCCTTTCCCGGGGATGGAATAATCAAATTTCAAGGAATCGAATCTATGGATTGGGGTAAACACGATTCAAATGAGAGGGCATTTTATTTACAAGTTGAGGATTTGATTCGTAAGTTTAAATCTGAAATTAATTGGGAAAAAATTCAATTTGGTGTTTTAGGTAATTTTGATAATGAGGATCTTAAAGTACCAGTGGGAACTACACAACTTGACGATTTTATTGATGAAAAGTTTACTAAAGATGGTGCACCCGAATTATTTTTTGTTGAAACAGAAACTGAACAAGAAATTATGGATGATTTCGAGGATGATGAAGAAAGAATAGCCAATGCAGAAAATTTTTCTGAACCTTTAATAGAACAATCTATACAATCTCTTGATAACGATGTTCAAAATTCAGAAATCAAATCTATTTTAAGAATTAGAATAATTAAGGATGATGAAGAACCTTTTTTAGATTCAGATGGTAAAGAATTAATATTAACAATTGGAGATATTCATCAACTTGATGAAGCATTTGCTAATATGCTAATTGATTTAGGTTTTGCAGAATTAGCAGAACTCTAAACAACACTTCTCATTGCTAATTCTATACTTACTGAATCAGGAATGGCAATTCTTGCAATTTGTCTTAGAGCGACTTCATCTTTATTTGTAGCCAATTTAACTTCTAGAAGTCTTTTGTGGATGCGTATTTCCCAATGATCATATGTTTCACATCCTTCGCCATCTGGTGATTTCCTACATGGCACTACCAATCTACGTGTTGGTAGTGGTATAGGACCTCTCATAGCAACACCTGCATTATCACAAATAGCCTTGATGTGAGTACAAACCTCATCAACGTCTTTATGTTTCTCGCTAGTCAATTTTATAACGGTGACACTGGCCATTTCCAACTCACCTTCATTATCTTATCTAAATTATTTCTTTTGAATAGCGATACACATACCAGCAGCAACAGTTTTACCCATATCTCTGATTGCGAATCTACATAATTCAGGGAAATCATCTTTAGTTTCAATAGCCATTGGTTTTGTAGGTTGGAACTTAACGGTTGCAGCATCTCCAGTCTTTAAGAAAGAAGGAGTTGAACCATCTTTTAGATTCTTCATTAACTCTACAAATTTAACAGCTACTTGGCTTGTGTGACAGTGGAATACTGGAGTATATCCAACAGAGATCGCTTTAGGAATATCCATAATTTGGATATTGCCAACAAATGTTTCATCATGTCTTACGTATACAGGAGCTTTATCTGAATATCCTGCAACATCTCCTCTTCTAATGTCTTGAATTGAAAGTCCACGGCAGTTGAAACCAACATTATCTCCTGGTTCAGCTTTATCTACTATTGTATGGTGCATTTCAATTGATTTAACCTCTGCACTTTTACCACTTGGATTGAAAACAACGGTTTTACCAGAGTTTAGTACCCCAGTTTCAACCTTTCCTACTGGCACTGTTCCTATGCCGCCAATTTTGTAAACATCTTGAATTGGTAATCTTAATGGTTTATCGATTGGTTTTGGTGGCATACTTACTGCATCAATAGCTTCGAAAAGAGTAGGTCCTGAGTACCAAGGTGTTTTATCTGATTTATTGAAAATATTATCCCCATTTAATGAAGAGCATGGAATCATTGGAACATCTGCAGGATTAAAACCAGCGACTTTTAGTAAATTACTAACTTCATCACATGCTTTTTTATACTTATCTTCTGACCAATCAACACCAGAAATATCCATTTTGTTTACATTAACAATTAATTGTGAAACACCTAATACACGTGCTAGGAATGCATGCTCCTTAGTTTGTGCATTTACACCATCATTAGCAGCACAAAGTAGTACTGCAGCATCGGCTTGACTTGCTCCAGTGATCATATTCTTAACGAAATCTCTGTGGCCTGGTGCATCTATGATAGTCCAGTAATAGTTTGGTGTAAAGAATTCTTTATGAGCAACATCAATTGTAATTCCTCTTTCTCTTTCTTCTTTTAATCCATCCATTACATAAGCTAGACCAAAACCTGCTTTTCCTTGTTCACTTGCAAGCTTTTCATTTTTTTCAATTACGTGTTGTTCAATGTGACCACTATCTAACAATAGACGTCCTACTGTCGTCGATTTTCCATGATCTACATGACCAATAAACACCATGTTTAGGTGCGTTTTGCTTTTATCTTCCCATTGTGACGGCATCTTTTATCACTCCTTAGCAAGCAGTCCGACAATAAACCTATATATGAAAGAAACTATTGTAAATTTCATTTGAAAGTTATGCGTATGGTGAATTTTTTAACATCTGCTTCATTTTGTTCAGTATTAAATATTTCCGCACTCCAAGGCCCTGGATAATATTTTTTAACATGATAAGAGCCTGAAATTTGTTCAAGAACACAAAAATCATTTTCGGTATCACATTCAAAATTAGCACCTCCTTGACGTTGTTCAGGCGTATCACTAGATGTATTTGCAACATCTTTTGGCTCCTTTGTTTTATTATACACGTATATATCTAAATTTTGATCAGTAGCGACAGTCCCAAAGGCTGAACCATCTGGATCCTTCTTTTCATATGTCAGTTCAAAAGAAATACTTTTTACTCTATTAGCAGAAGGAGATTCTTCATAAACAGCATTGTATTCAAATTCAAGAGTTGGATCACCACCAGATACATTTCTACCTACTGTAAAGTCTGTCCATTCTCCAACATAGTTAACATAGACTGTAACTTCATCAGAATCCTTTAACCCTCTATCGTCTGTTACAGTTAGCTGCACTTCCCATTTTCCAGGGGCTCTGTCTTTCCAAGTATATGTTTCTCCAGTAGCATCAACATCATTAGTTGCATCTCCATCACCATCGGCATCAAAATTAACGTCTAAATCCCATTCGTATTTTGATAAATAATGGTTAGGATCATCGTGGCCACTAGCAGAACCATCTAACAAGATATCAATAGTTGCATCAATTTCACGGTCATTATTTTCCTTTTCTTCACAAATGAAATAAAGATAAAACTCTCTTGAAGAGTCAGAAGTTTCTTCGCCATCACAATCATCAATTCCCATCCTAGACCCTGCATCTGCTTCAGGACGAACTGAATCTTTCGGAATCACTTCAATTTCAGTTGTTTTTGTTTGGCTAAATTGACCATCTTCAACTGTCAAGGTTACTACATAGGTTCCTTCAATATTATATTCCCACGTAACTTCACTTCCTGATTCTTCTCTTTGGATTCCATCACTATCGTCAAAGTCCCATAAAAATACTAGAGTATCTCCATCCCTATCTATTGTTGCACTTGCATCAAATGTAATCGTCTCCTCTGCTTTAATTGCGCCATTGGGGCTAATTTTTAATGAAATTTCAGGTGGTTGATTTGAAGCAAATGTTTCAGTACATCCAGAAAAAGCAATGCTGCACATTGCAAAAATAATAAACAACGAGGTCGCCTTTTGTTTCATTCTAACATGCCTCTCTGAACATACATCCCACAATAAACCTGCGATTATTTGATTGATTTTAAATCATCTATAGTTGTATTGATTTAATTTCTAAGAATTCTTCTAAGCCTTGTAATCCTAGTTCTCTTCCATTTCCTGACATTTTGTATCCACCAAATGGGGCACTTACATTGAAATGTCCACCATTTACACTAACTTGACCAGTTCTCATTTCTTTTGCAAAATTAATGGCTTTTTCTTGACTTGCAGACCATACAGCTCCAGAAAGCCCATAGATTGAATCATTAGCAAGTGAAAGAGCATCTTCTTCTGATTCATATGTTGCTATTACTAGAACCGGACCAAAGATTTCTTCTTTCCAAATTGTCATTTCAGGAGAAACATCTGCAAAAACAGTAGGCTTTACGAAAAACCCTGAATCTAAATTATCTGGCATTCCTAAACCACCAGAAAGTAATGTTGCCCCTTCATTAATTCCGGTTTGAATATAATTTGTTACGCTCTCTTGTTGCTTTAAACTAACCATGGGACCACATCTTGTGTTTTCGTCTAATGGGTCTCCAGCGGTATATCTTGCTATCCTACTTACTATTACTTCGCATACTTCTTCTTTCATTTCTGATGGAATGATTAATCTTGTTAATGCAGAGCAAGTTTGTCCAGAATTTTGATAACACCCGCTAATTGCCATTTTTCCAATTAATGTTGGATCAGCATCTTTTAGAGCAACATTTGCACTTTTCCCACCTAATTCTAATGTTACCCTTTTTACTGTAGGGGCTGCAGCTTGGCTAACGCGTATTCCCGCATTTGTTGAACCAGTAAATGAAACCATATCAACATCAGAATGCTTTGACATATATTCTCCTATTTCTGAACCATGTCCACTAACCAAATTGAAAACCCCTTTTGGAAGTCCAATTTTATCCATAATTTCTGCCAATAAAAATGCATTTAATGGTGCTTCTTTACTTGGTTTAAGAATCATTGTACAACCTGCTGCTAATGCAGGAGCTACTTTTCCAATTATTTGGTGTAAGGGAAAATTCCAAGGAGTAATAAAAGCACATACTCCAATGGGTTCTTTTACAATCAATGAATTTCGAACTTCTTCTTCCCATTCAAAATTTTCAAGAATTTTAGCATAAGATCTTGTAACAACTCTTGGAGTTCCGACCATTGCCATTCGACTATATTCTATTGGAGTTCCGACTTCTGCAGTAATTGTTTGTGCAAGTTCTTCAGTACGTTCTTTTATTTCAGTTGATAATGAATTAAGAATGCTTATCCTCTCTTCAATACTACTTTTAGACCATATTGGAAATGCTTTTTTTGCAGCACTTACAGCTAAATCAACATCAGAAGTGCCTCCTGCAGGGACTTTTCCAATAATTTGTTCGTTTGTGGGGTTTGTAACTTCAATACTTGTAGTACTACTTGGTGTAACCCATTTTCCATCGATATACAATTTTTCATATACCTGCATAGAGAGTGCGAATGTGCTTAATTATTTGAGTCTCACTAAATATGGATTTAAATTAATTTTAAAAAATTTTCAGGAGGTCTTCCTATAATTGTCTTTTTTTCGGATAAAAGTAGCGGTCTTTCAATTAATTTTGGATATTTTGATAATACATCTACAACGTATTTTTTATCATTTAGATCTTCCTTCTTTATCTTTAAATCTTTGAATAATTTTTCTTTAGTTCTCACAAGTAAAATTGGTGAGTCTGAAAAATTATTCACAATTTTTCCCATTTCTATCTTTGATATTTGTTCATCAAGATATAATATAGTTTCAAATGTAATATTTTTCTCTTCTAATAATCTCTTCCCTTGCCTTGATTTTGAACAACGTGGATTATGGAGAATTTTCAATTGCATTTTTTCACATCAGAAAGGTGCTGGCTCTAGCATATCTTGCCCATTCATATAGGGTTGTAATACATCAGGAATTTTGATTCTACCATCTTCTAATTGATTTTGCTCCATAATTGCAACGAGTGCTCTACTTGTAGCTACTGCTGTTGAATTTAATGTATGCACTGATGAATTTCCTTCAGGAGTTCTATATCTCATTTTTAATCTGTTAGCTTGATAATCAGTACAATTTGAGCAAGAAACAATTTCTTTGAATTCATTTGGCCCCGGTAACCATGCTTCTAAATCATATTTTTTACTCGCAACAGTTCCCATATCACCAGTACAAATATTTACAACACGGTAATGAATATTAAGGGAATTCCATAAATCAATACAATTTTTTAGCATATCTTCATGATACTCCCATGACTCTTCTGGATGACTAATGATAATTTGCTCTATTTTTGTAAATTGATGAACTCTCCAAATCCCCTTGTCTGATTGTCCATGAGCTCCTACTTCACGCCTAAAACAAGGAGAAACACCAACTAATTTAATTGGAAGTAAACTAGGCTCAATTATTTCATCCATAAACATTGCAGTTAGTGGGTGTTCACTTGTCGCAATCATATAGTATCCATCTGGCTCTACTCCATACATTACGGTTTCAAAATCAGCCAAATCAGTTACTCCTTCGTATGCTTTACGATTCATCATTGTTGGAGGATGCATTAAAGTAAAATTCTTTTTTGTCATAAAATCTACTGAATAAGATTGTAAAGCCATTTCCAATCTTGCTAAATCACCTTTAAGGAAATAAAACCTACTACCTGCTATTTTTGCTGCTCTAGGCAGTTCTGCCCAATTATTCATTTCTAGTAGTTCATTATGAGTTCTTGGTTTAAATGAGAAGTGTGGTTTATTCCCATGTTCAGAATGTAATGTATTTCCTTCATCATCGTCACCTATTGGAACATCTTCATGTAAGATGTTTGGAATTGACATTCTTATTAAATCTCGATTTTCTTTTAATTCATTGGCTAACTTATCTAACTCATCAATTTTATTTCCCAAACTTTTAACATTTGAAAGAAGTTTTTGCATTTCATCATTATTTCCTGACTTTTTGGCGTCCGAAATTAATTTTGCTGTATCATTTCTTTCCTTTCTTGCTAAACTTTGTTCGTATACTGCTTTTCTCCACTCCTCGTCTAATTTAATAACTTCATCAATATTATCATGAGGTAAACCCCGTTTGTCATGATCGGCTTTAATGACGTTTGCATTATCTCTGAAGTCGCTAATATCTAACATGCTCTGGTTATCCGAATCTGCCTTTTGGCTTCAAACCTACGCAAGATTATTCAATTAAAATGAAATATTGAATTCTAAAGCACCAATTCCAAGTAGAAGAATTGTAGAGATTAGATACCCAAGGATTGCTCCACTATTTAGTAGAGGCAATCCTGCTTGAGGTTTTCCTAATGCAACATAACCCATTAAAATGAAATAACCACACAAACCTCCTATCATTGTTAGAATTCCAATCCAAAATGTAGCATCCACTCCTAAAATAATCGTTCCTTCAGGTAGCCAGGTAATTGCTGAGATTACTAAAATACCAGGAAAAATGACGTCTCCTAAGCCCATAAACATCGCATCTTTTCCACGATCTTTCTTTTTACGAGGTTTATCCATCTTAACGCTTTTATCTTCTGAGGACTTACTAATTCCCGCTTTTTGAATTACAATAGGCTTTGGTATTAATTTTTCCCGATCTCTCATAGTATCTTGTTCATCAAGGAATGAATAATTTTTCTCTTGTGGGGCAACTAACAATATTGGCAATTTTAGGTTAACCATTGTATCTGCCAAATCAAGCATGTGTTTTGATTTGTACACGGCCCATGCATCATATATCGCAGCCACAATCATAAAAATAATAATTAGCCATGGAACAAATGAAATTCCTAACATTGCAACTACGCCCCCACCAACTAAGATTCCAACTAGATTTACTACATACCACTCAGGTCTAATGTAAAGCAGAATCATAAGTAGAATAGACAAACAAAATCCAATCAAGAAAGCCCACTCATTTACAAGTTGAAATTGGTTTTCACTAATGTTTACATATTTCCATTCGTTACTTGTTTGTATAATAACTACAGAATCTACAGAATTGATTGATGTATTTGATAATGCTAAATTTGTGCGATCTTCAAAATCGATTGACATATTTATTTGTTCAACTAAACTACTTCCTCTGAACATTCTAAAATTACTTTGATCGACTACGAATAATTCATCTTGTGCATAATTGTTAAAATTAGCTAATAAAACTGATTTAATAGAGCCATTAAAAAAATCAGAACCTAGATTTAGTCTTGTTTCCATTTCGGGAATAGAATTATTTTCAGTATCAATGTTCCAAGCAGTTAGGTTTCCATTTTCATCACCTAAAATTAACAATTTTTGTTCAACAGCAGAGTCTTGCCATAAAGAAGATCCAAATGTCGCAGTAGTGATTTTTGATTGATATGATTCTTCAAATTCAATAGTTAAATTACTATGTTCATTTGGTAGATTTAGTAGTGCAAATCGGTTTTCAGTAATCCAAATTAACTGATTATTATTTGTGCTCCAAACACTAATTGTACTTTCATTAATGATGAAATTAGGAATACTATAACTTTCATTTGTACCTATTTGCCTTAATTTATTATTTGTATTGAGATACCAATCACTATGATTAGAACTGAACCCAAACATACAATCAATATTTTTATTTAATTTTGTAGAAACATCAAAATCATTGTCAATTTTCATAAATTGTTCGCCATCACACACAATTATGCCGTCTGAAAATTTTGAAAACTTCAAGGCTTCTTTATTTGATTCAAAAACAATACCTTGATGTAACATATTTATTGGGGCAATTCCAGAATCATTGTAAGCATTAGAAAAAGAATAAAATGCATATCCTGTAATGTCACCTGTAGTTTTATTTACGAGTTTTTGTGATGCATAAAAACCATCATTATGTTGATGTATTATTTCATATATTGTTGGCGTTGAATCAAATTCTAAAGGTTCTGGAGTTTCGGAAATCACTAGATTAGTTAGTGGAATTGTAGCATAGCATAGCGCAATAAATAAAATACCTAGAATTCCATACTTTATTATCCAATCTTTTTTCCATTTTGCCAAGAAAATTATTAGAGCTGTAAAAATTAGAATCATCACAAATTCAAGTAAAATATTTCTGGCTTGACTTGCTCCAGCTTCACCAAATGCTCGAAATTCAGGCTTATCATAAAATGGTTGAATGATGATTCCAATTAAAATTGTAATTACAAACATTACAGCCATTCCAAGCATTGATTGCCATTGATCTTTCATTGCTCCTAACATTTCTTTGATTTGAGAAGTAGGACGCAAAGATTCTCCCTCCATGAACCTGCTTTAGTAGTCTCCTCTATCAGTCTGCCTAAGTTATCATACGTTATAGTCAGAAACCTCAATATCTCAATTGTATTGGGTGACTTGTTAGAGAATGGATGCAATTGAATGGTTAGAATCTTTGCGAAAACAGGGAATGAAACTAGGATTAGAAAATACTAAGAAATTATTACAAAGATTAAAGAATCCTCAAAATGACTTCCCATCAATTCATGTTGCGGGTAGTAATGGTAAAGGTACTATTTGTTCTATTTTATCAAACACATTTACACTTAATGGTATAAAAACAGGATTATTTTCTTCACCCCATCTATGTAATGTGGAAGAACGAGTAAGAATTAATGGATTACAAATTTCTAACTCTATATTTGTAGCCAATATTGAAAAATTATATTCAGTTTGTGAAATAGAACCAAAAATTATACCAACATTTTATGAAGCAACTTTTCTTATTGCAATGATTCATTTTTCGTCATCTAAAATTGAACGTGCAATAATTGAAACAGGTCTTGGTGGAAGATTAGATGCTACAAGGTTGGTAAATGCAGATTGTTGTATTTTAACACAAATTTCATTAGAACATACAAAAACTCTGGGAAGCACGATATTAGAAATAGCAACTGAAAAATCTGCAATTGCAAGAGATGGAATGCCTTTAATTTCAATGTGGAACAAAGATGAAAAGGTTCGTAAAGTAATTTCAGAATCTGTTAATTTACCTGAACTAATTGAGTGGTATAAACCATTACAAAATGAAAATATGAAAGATGAAGCAATAGGTTTAGCTAATTTAGCTATGGAAAAGATGGGCTTAATTTTCAAATGTGAAGAACCTGCAAAACGTACTATTTGGCCAGGAAGGATGCAAAGAATTGAAGATTCCAATGGATTGGAAATTTTATTAGATTGTGCACATAATCCTAGCGGTATTTCTAGAGCCTTTGATGAAATCTCATCAAATGATAAGAATGTTCAAAACATCATTTTAGGGTGTACTGAACAAACAGATTTTGAAGGTTTTTTAAATCCTATAATTGATTACATTAAAATTAACCCAATTGAAAATATAATTTTAACTGAGCCTCAAGGAGGTAGAACAGAATCAATAAATGTTGAAAAATTATTAGAAAACATTTCACCTAGATCAAATGAAACAAAAATACATCTTGAACCTCT
Source organism: Methanobacteriota archaeon (assembly GCA_002720275.1). GTDB lineage: Archaea > Thermoplasmatota > Poseidoniia > Poseidoniales > Poseidoniaceae > MGIIa-I. Next base: position 49,016 of record PBHR01000023.1, on the reverse strand, counting down.
ACCTTTGAATGCTTTAAACAAAGGTAAATTATTAACAAAAAATGGGACCTTGCTCTGCATCGGCAGTCTTTATTTAATTGGGAATATTTTATCCATTTTAGAATTAGATGATGAAAAATCTATGACTATTTTATCAAAATAAAACTGAAAATTATTCCGAAAGTAAAAATTAGGCATGGCATCTACGAGTGTCGGTGAAGAAACAGTGAAATGGGATTTACGGTTTTTAGAATTAGCTAAACATATTTCAGAGTGGAGTAAAGACCCATCAACTAAAGTCGGTTGTATTATTGTCGGAGAAGATCGAGAGATTCGTTCAACAGGATTTAATGGATTCCCTAGAGGGATAGAAGATACTGATGAAAGATTAAATGAAAGAGAAAAAAAGTATCCTTTAATTTGTCACGCAGAAGAAAATGCAATAATGCATGCAGCAAGAATTGGAGTTTCATTAAAAGGGTGTACAGCATATGTTACTTGGCCACCATGCAATCGTTGTTCTAGGTCATTAATTCAAGCAGGAATAAAGAAAATAGTAATTCCTAGTGGAGTTAAAATCCCAGAAAGATGGAATGATGAATTCGATTTATCTAAATCGATGTTAAATGAAGCAAATATTGAATTTATTATTATTTGAGATAAAGGTTTTGAAAAAACATCAGATTATGTTAAGTTATGTTGCTTCTTGAGTAGGTTGAGTCGAATGTCTAAAAACGCCAAATCAAGTATGCGAGAAAGAGTTTCAAAAAAATGGGAATCTCTTAGGGAACATCATTTGACAATCATGACTACAGTGTTTGTAGTCTCTTTAGGAATGATGTTATTTACTCTTGTTTTCATTATTACAGGAACATATAATCAATGGGGTCCTGAGCAGAATGCTTTAGCTTGGATTACTGGAATTATTGGAATTATAGTTGCAATATTTTTGTGGCCCGAATTTTTTTACTTGCGAGGAAGATATAATTTTCTTAGAGAATACATGCAAATTTCATCACCTTCTGAATTAAGGAAAGAAATGGCCGAAGCACAAGAGGCTGGAAAGATTTTAGGAACTCGCTATTTAGATAAACTTAGAGAATTCCTCTTAGAAAAAGGAATTAAAATGAAACGCAGATAAAAGTGAGGGATTTACTTGAAGGCGTGGCCGTTGTTAAAAGAATTAATTCTTGCAGTTAGTGTGATTTTGTTATTATTATTAGCAATGTATTCTTCAACAGGTAATTCCCCTCCCGTTGTAGTTGTAGAATCGGATTCAATGATGCATGATCCAGAGGGTCAAATTGGAGCAATTGATGCAGGTGATTTGATTTTAGTTCATGCACCTCATAGTAGAAAAATAGTGACATATGCAGAAGCTTTAGAGGTTGATTCAGGTTCAAAAGTGTATCATAGTCATGGATTACCTGGTGATGTAATTGTGTATGATAAAAATGGAGAGGATAAAACACCAATTATCCATCGTGCAATACTTTTTGCAAGAGCAAATTTTACTGAAACCCCAGATAGAATTAATGATAGTTGTGAAAATGGTAGTTATGATAAATTTTTAATTGATGATTTAGATTCTGAACTCGGCACTTGTGTATTAACTTGGGATGTTGCCGGAACAAGTATTCGAAATTCAACAAAAATTAGTTGGGATTTTAAAGAATTTAATTGTGATTTATCAGATAATGGGGCACATGCTCAATATCTTCGTATAGTTGATTGGGTTCCTAATCATGAAGGATATCTTACATTAGGAGATAATAATAATTGCAATGTTGATCAAGGAGGGATTGCAACTAATAATACAACAGGCGGAGGTCTTAGCGATGCTTCAGGAAAGCGAGTAGAAGCGGTATCAAAAGAATGGGTTGAAGGGATTGCAGGGGCAGAGATTCCTTGGTTTGGTTCTGTTAAATTAATGACGTTAGGTGCAACAACAGACTCATCTCCTGGGACAACATATATCCCCTCAAAAACATGGCTTTCATTAACAGGAACAATATTTATTTTATTAATAATACCAATTATTTTAGAGGGTTTAGTGAATGCCTTTTTACAAAAATCTCCGGAAATGGTTTCTCATTCAGATGAATCAATGAAAAATCATAGCGAAGATATAAGAGAATCAGAGTAATTAATCTTCAATTTCATTCCCGGCTAATTTTCGTTGCGTATTTTTTAGTTTTTGCTCTAGGTAGTCCATATCACTTTTTATTGCTTCAAAATTTAATTGGTCAAACTTAGAAATTATTGCTTGTTTTTCTCTTCTTAAACTTGAAAATCTAGAACGTAAACTATCAGAAGATTGTTTAGAATTAATTTCAATAACCCATGATTCTAAGACCTCAATTAAATTTTGAATGTTTTTTCCGTTATCAGTAAAGTAGATTTCTTGATTTTCTGTAATTTTTAATAATATTTGCTCAGAATTAATTGAATGTGAATCAATACTACCACTAATGTAATTTTGTGGTGAAATGTATAATCTTTGTTCTAAAAGATATCCTATACCATCTTCTTCAACATCATACATACTCATTGTAATTAATGCTATATTATTTTCAAATTTAATTAAATATTCAGCAAACCCATCTTCTAAATGCCATAATATAATTTCATTAGGTATTTCCCCAATTTCATCTAAGCAAAGTTGTTCTAGCATTTTTGTATGCATTGTAATCTGCTAATTGTAATACTCAATAATAACATCGGCTATTTATTGTTACAATACTTTAATTCAAGAGTAATAACGAAGACGGGGTGTCATGGCCAATGAGTGGTTGGAGATTAAAGCGTATGATTTTTTATTCCCTCTACTTATTTTTTCATTTATATGTTGGTTGATAATTTTATCGAGAATTCAGAGAAATGGATATTTAGATAAAATTAATGCTACTAAGGCTTTAGGTTTTATTTTAATGTTAAGAACTCAGAAAGGTATTAAGTTGTTAGAGAGGGTTTCTAAGCCAAGAAAATTTTGGAGAATTTACGGTGAAATATCGTTATGGGTTTGTAGAGCTTCAATGGTATTTATTATTCTTTTTTTATTCCTTGCGATTCTTCTTTTTATTATTACAGGGCCCACAAAAGATCCTATGCCCGTTAGTACAATGATTGCAGTTCCCGGATTAAATCCTGTAATACCTCTTGGTTGGGGTATTTTTGCATTTATTGTTTCATTAGTAATACATGAATTTGGTCATGGATTGCAAGCTAGAGCTCATGGTATGCGGCTTCGTAGTTTTGGCTTACTATTGTTAGGTCCACTACCCTTAGGTGCTTTTGCAGAACCAGAATATGATGAATTAACAAGGGCTCCAAGAAAAGAAAGACAAAGGATGTTTGCTGCAGGCCCCTCAACAAACTTATTTTTAGCTTTAATCTGTTTTATAATTTTAATTTTTGCTTCACATCAATTCACTGCAATTAATCAAGGGATGTACGCTAAAGGTATAATTGAACATGAAGAATCAGGAGCACATTCGTCTACTACTTCATCTGGTGTTGAATATCCGTTAAATGCCTATGATATAATTATGAAAATCGATCAAAATCTAATACCTGACAAGGAATCTTTTGATAGGGTCATGGATAATTATTCAGCTGGTGATGAAGTTAAGTTGACAATTATTCCAATAAATAATATTGATGAAGTTATTATTTTAAATGTTACATTTGGTGATGCTTATGAATATAATTATTATGTTTGGAATACTTCAGATAATAGAGATGACTTGGATAAAGATGGAGAAATAGGAAAAGATGATTTTCAGATAGTATTGGAAGAAAATCGTGCCTTTTTAGAACAAATGGGTCAAATTATTGAACCAGGTGATGCATTTTTAGGAGTTAGCGGACTTGTAAGCAGCACACACGGAATAGATGGCTTAGTAGGCCCCTTTGCCCCTGGCTCCTCGGGAACATTATTGGAAAAAATAATAATTACCCCATTTCATGTCATTCAACTGTTGTTTCAGCCATTCGAAAATAAAGGAACTGCAATGAATCCTTTTGAAGAAAGTATGTTAGTAGCTGATTCAAAGGGATTAGGAGGAATACTTGGTACATCAAATATGATTTTAATTGTAGAATTTTGCTTTTGGTTGATTTGGGTTAATATTTTACTCGGATTGACAAATTTAATTCCTATCTTGCCTTTTGATGGTGGTCATTTATTCAAGGATATGATGCATGGTTCTATTGAAAAAGTAAATCGTTTAAGGGAAATATTGGGATTTAAAAAATGGCATCCTTTGAGTGTGGAGAATTTAGTTGGAAAAATCTCAGGATGGAGTTCATTAGGGTTATTTTTAATATTATTCCTCATGTTTTTGTTGCCATATTTTGTGTAATGGATTCTATTGGGTTAAAATCATCTTTTCTTTCTTGGCATAGATAAGAAAGGAATTTATGTAGTGGAAGACCTTGATCCCAATCAATCATTGGATTACCCTGATTTGAGATTGGTAGTTTTGGTATTCTTCTAGCAAGTATCATTAATTTTCCTTTCAAGTTACTAGTTTCAACTCTAAAGAGTCTCCAAGAATCACCTCTCACACCTTTTAATCGATGAGCATATAATGGCATCAGTCCCGTTTTTTCCCCTTCTTTAACCATTGATAGGTATTGTGTTTTCGTTCTACCTGAAAGGTATAATTTTTTTGATTTTGTAGATTTAACTTCAATTGGAAAACATATGTCTCCCCTTAATGCTACTAAATCTCCGCTTCCTTCCATTCCACTTCCGGCCGCCCTAACTACTAGGAATGGTTTATTTGTTACAGAAAAAATTTGTAATTTTTCTAACGGGTTGCAACTTCGAGAAATTGCATTGATAGTTTTCTCATCACCACTTAAAACGCGTCTTAATTCTCTTTCATATGAGCTAGACATGTTTATGTTGATTTTGTCAAACGTTCTTGAGGTTTCTTATCGTTTTAGAAAAAAAATATTAATTTTTAGAAGTTTTTTAATTATTCATCTGTAGTATCTCTTCCTGGAAGTTGATCTTCGGTTTCTCTATACACTGTGCGCATGGCATCAATAAAATTCTTGTTCAATACGATCATGTGATATTCCTCAATATTACATTCTTCACTATTTAGCCATTCTAGTAGTAAACTGAAAGTCATTTTCGCCCCCTCTCTATGAGGATAAGAAAAAATATCCATTGAAAATGGTGCTGCAGCTACTATTTTCACATCTTTTTTACTTTGAATTGCTGAAAACATAGATTCATATGTTTTTGGTAATAGTTCTCTTCTATTTTGATCTTGTACTGGACGTCTACAATCAGGACTTACAACATGCAACAAATATTTCGATTTGAGGTTAAACGAATTGTTAAATTTTGCAGAAGATACTGGGCAAGGAGATAAATTTAATTTTCTTTGTTCTATTGCAATTTCTTTACATGCTTCTCTTAATTCTTCACCAGCAACGTCATACACTTTTGCATCTATTCCTTCTCTCCCAGATAGTCTATTATCTGAAGGAGTAGCGATTAAGTCAGCCTCGTGTTTTGATAGGTCCCCATAAAAGACTTTGAGAATTCCATTTTTGCAAGTCCGCTTCATTAGTAATTCTGCCACAGACCTCGGAGGTGAGGCCGTCCTACATATTGACTTCGGTAATACAAGTCATAATTCAAGGGTATCCGTAACTCTGAAACATGTTGAAAATAGGCTACAGTATCCCTTTTTTTACAGATTACTTTATAAAGTCCTTTGTTTGAGTGCCAGCGAGGAATATCTCATGGCAAAAAACAAGAAGTACTTCGTACTAATGGAAGGAGGAGCAGACACAAGTCAAGTGTTTGCAAGTGCGCAACCTCGTGGTGCTGCTTTAAAAGCGGCTTCTAGAGGAAAGATTGACATTCGTTTAAGAGAACGTGGAACAAAACGTATACACGTTTTCACAGGCGAAAGAAAACAAGTGCCTAAGCCAGCAAATGGTCCAGATTGGTTACCAGATATGGTTTGGAAAGCTAATGTTAAGAAACAAGGTATTGAACACCAAGATTAGTTGAACTATTAGCGTACTATAAATAAACGGGCAGCCGTACCACCACAACCCCTTTTAGTGAGCTAAATCGGGTTTTTTTTACATTCTTAATTTCTTCCAGTTAGTTTTCTCCATACCATCTTAATTGGGTCATAGTATCTATCAACAACCCGTTCCTTTAATGGTATTATTGCATCATCTGTGATTTTTATTCCAGCAGGACATACTTCTGTACAACATCTTGTAATATTACAATATTCAACTCCAAAATCCTTTTTTATTTCGGGAATCCTATCTTCTGTATCTAAGGGGTGCATTTCAAATTGTGCCAATCTTACTAAATTTCTAGGGCCTGCAAAATCATCAAATAAATCATGATCACGTAATACATGGCATGTATTTTGACATAGAAAACATTCAATGCATTCTCTGAAGTGTTGTATTCTATCTGCTTCCATCTGATTGAATTCCCAATCTTTTTCTTTAGGTCCGTTTATTGGTTTGATTTTTTGTGCAACCTCATAATTCCATGAAACATCAGTCACTAGATCTTTAATTATCGGAAAGGATTTCATTGGTCGAATTTCAATAGGGACGTTTTCTGGTGTTTCTGATACAACATCACTCATTCTAGTCATGCACATTAGTCTTGGTCGTCCATTTATTTCTGCTGAGCATGAACCACATTTACCTGCTTTACAATTCCATCTAACTGCTAAATCCGCTTGTTCTTCGTGTTGAATTTTATGAACACAATCTAAAACAACCATCCCTTCATCTAATTCAATATTAAATTCAACCATTGATACATTTTCTAAATTCCCGCGTTGGATTTTGAATGATTGTTTTTTACCTTTTAATGACATTTAATCACCACCTTGTTCTGCTGCTCTTTTTGCAATTAAATCTTTAATTTCTTTAATTACTAATTTTAAATCCGCTCTCATTTCTTCTTTTTCTTCTTGTTTAATGGTTAATTTACCATCTTCAAGTGAAATAATGTTTAATGTTTGACCCCAGTAATCATCATCAGGAGTTGGAAAGTCATCTCTAGTATGCCCACCGCGACTTTCTGTTCTAGTTAAAGCAGCTAATGTTGCGGCTTTTGACACAAGAATCATATTGATTAAATCAAGGGCTTGGTGCCATCCAGAATTATATATTCTTGAAGAACCTGAAAAAGTATTTTTTTGTCTTTCTTCAAATTCATCTAATTTTTCTAATGCTAATTTCATTTCTTTTTCAGTTCGAATTATTCCTACATTATTTTGCATCATTTCTCGCAACTCATCATATATTTTTCCAGGATTTTCTCCATTTTCACTCATTATTGGCGCTAACATCTTCTTTGCTGCTTTAATAATTTCTTTTTCATTTATTTTTGGTTGTTCTAATTCTTTTGATTTTTTAGCAGCAAATTCCCCGGCTCTTTTCCCAAAAACAATCAAATCAGAAAGAGAATTGCCTCCTAAACGATTTGCACCATGTAACCCAGATGCAACTTCTCCGCATGCAAATAAACCAGGTACGCAAGTTTCTTGTGTTTCTGCATTTACTCTAACGCCCCCCATAACATAATGAGCAGTTGGTCCAACTTCCATAGGTTCTTTAGATATGTCGACACCTGCTAGTTCTTTGAATTGATGATGCATTGAAGGCAATTTTTTCAAAATAGCTTCTTCACCTCTATGTGATATGTCTAAAAAAGCACCTCCATTTGGTGATCCTCTTCCAGCTTTTACTTCGGAATTAATTGCTTTTGCTACGACATCTCTAGTCAAAAGTTCGGGAGGTCTTCTTACAGTTGCTAATTTTCCAGAAACAACTTCTTTAACCCATTGATCTGACTCTTCAATAGTTTCAGCATGGTCTCCAGCAAACATTTCAGGTACATAGTTAAACATAAATCGCTCATTTTCTGAATTTAGTAATCTACCACCTTCACCTCTAACTCCTTCAGTAACCAGAATACCTTTTACAGATGGAGGCCAAATCATTCCAGTTGGATGAAACTGAACAAATTCCATATCTCTTAATTCAGCACCAGCCATTAAAGCAAGAGCATGTCCATCTCCTGTATATTCCCATGAACCAGAACAAACACTCCAACATCTAGTGATTCCCCCGGTTGCTAAAACTATTGATTTTGCCGAAAAGGCATGAATTTCCCCATCAACTCGATTATATGCAATGCATCCTGTGCAGTCACCCTCCTCATTTTTGAATAATTCACATACAGTGTATTCCATGAAAATATCAATTCCTGAATGAATTCCCTTTTCTTGTAATGTTCTAATAATTTCTAATCCCGTTGCATCACCCACATGGGCTAACCTTGGAAATGTATGCCCTCCAAAATTTCGCTGATTAATCAAATTCTTAGGAGTACGATCAAATACTGCCCCCCATTGTTCAAGTTCCCTAACACGGTCAGGAGCCTCTTTTGCGTGTAATTCTGCCATTTTCCAATTTGCTAGCCATTTACTTCCTTTCATTGTGTCATGGAAATGAACTTTCCAATTGTCTCTCGGATCTGCGTTTTGTAATGATGCTGCACATCCGCCCTCGGCCATTACTGTATGTGCCTTTCCAAGCAATGATTTAGTGATAATTGCGGTTTTCACCCCTGACCTTGCAGATTCAATTGCAGCCCTTAATCCAGCACCACCTGCACCAATGATTATTACATCAAATTCATGTTGCTTATAATTTATAGTCATTTTAAAACCTCAGATAACAATTATTGCTATGTCATTAAAGAGACCTTTATTAACGGCCAAAACCCATAAATCACCAAGAAAAACGAAAATTAAAGAGGTCCAAAACCAAAATCCATGAGACTTATTGAAAATACTAATTTTTTTGAAAAGAATCCCTCTCATACGACTAATTCCTGTAGTCCATCTGTCTAAAACACCACCAGCTAAATGCCTTAATGCATGACAAGATGTAACATACATAGTGAGTAAAAATGCTTCTATGGCCATTACTAAAGTCCCGATTGAAATTCCTAAACCGTCATTAAACGTCATTGTATGAGTTACATCCCACCATTTGATTAAGAGAATTACCATTGCTGCATAAAGAAAATACCTATGTAAGTTATTAATTATGAAAACCATTTTTTCGCCTTTATATCCTAGAGATTTATTTATTTGTGGTTCATCAACCCAACATGCGGTAGGGCTAGCGAAAAATGTTCTGTAATATACTCTGCGCATATAGTAACATGTTCCTCTAAATCCAAAAGGAATCCAAATAATTAAAATCGCTGCATTAATCCAACTTGGAGCCGTTTTTGCCCATTCACTTAAACCAAAAATGTTCCATTCTAGGATATTTGGTGAAAATAATGGCGAAACAACAGTACTTCCATTTAGGTGATATGAAATTTCAAGGTCATAAATAAACAATCTCCAAAATGTATAAATTAACGTCAATGTAAGTCCTATTCCCATAATTAGTGGTTGACTCCACCAATTATCTATCCTATTTGTTCGTCCGAATCCATTCAATACCGGAAGTTTGAGACCTTCACCCATGAAAACGCCACCGTGCCCCGGAGGGGGGATATGCTAGCGATTAAGAAGTAGGTCTTTAATGCATGTTTCTAAATACTTATGCTAACTCTGCCCAATCAACTTCTTTTTTAGACATTTCAATTTCATCAACATCCATTTGAGCTAATTGTAGTTTGCCACTCAATTCGTCATTAACTGCATGCCAATATGAATATGCTTCAATAACCCATATCCCTGATTCTCTAGTACCATTCCCTGAGTTTTTCACTCCTCCAAACGGTAAGTGTGCTTCTGCACCAGTTGTTGAATTATTTATACTAGTCATTCCAGCCTTAATTTCATTTTTAAATCTGTAAGCTTCAAGTCGATCATTAGTATAAATTGCACTTGAAAGTCCGTAAGGAGATGCATTAGCTAAATGTAAAGCATGATCAAAATCCTTTGCTTTTACAATAGTTACTGCTGGTCCAAAAATCTCTTCATAGAAACAGTCCATCTCTTCTGTAACATCAACATATACATGTGGCCACATGTAAATTCCTTTAGATGCATCTCCATGAAATGCTCCTGGGCAAAGATCATTTGTTATTCTCCCTTCACCAAATAATTTCCTTGCTCCATCTTTCTCTACTTTTTCTATGGTTTTAAGGAAATCAGATGCATATTTTTCAGAAAGCATTGGTCCATATATCATACCTTCAAATTTAGAAGAATCTCCAATAGGTGTGGCAATAACTTTTTCCATAAATTTAGCCATAAACTTATCATAAATATCTTCATGCAGAATCAGATTCCCTAAACTTGTACATCTTTGTCCAGCAGTTCCAAAAGAAGCCCAATAAGCCCCTTGAACAGCATTTTCCATGTCCGCAGAGGGCATTACAACAAGCGGGTTTTTACCACCAAGTTCTAATGAACACGATACTAGATTTCTTCCACAAACCTCGCCAATCTTTTTACCCACTTCTGTACTTCCAGTAAAACTAATTTTGTTTATTTTACCTTCATCTACAGCATCAATAATGTGTTGTCCAGCTCCACTACCTTTTCCATGAACTAAATTTATTACACCATTAGGTAGTCCAGCTTGATGCATAATTCTAGCCAATGCAAATGAAAGAAGGGGTGCATCTTGTGGAGACTTCCAAACACAGGTGTTTCCACACATAATTGCTGGAATCATTTTCCAGAATGGAACAGCGGAGGGGAAGTTGCAAGCATTGATGATTCCGCAAACCCCCAAAGGCCTTCGATATGTGAATAATTCTTTGTTAGGCAATTCAGAATTGACAGTTTGTCCATAGAGTCTGCGCCCTTCTGATTGGAAGAATAGGCAAGTATCAATCGCTTCCTGAATTTCTCCACCACATTCTTTGATTGTTTTACCAATTTCACGAGATTGTAAGCGAACTAAATCCTCCTTGTAATCCATTAACAATCGCCCCATATTTCCAATAATTTGACCTCTAGTGGGGGCAGGAGTGTTTGACCATTTTGTAAAAGCAGTACTTGCTGCGGAAATAGCGTCATCAATATCTTGTTTTGTTGATAATGGAAAAACTCCTAAACAATCATTTTTATTTGCAGGATTAATACTTTCAAATGTTTTTTGATCACTTGCGACTTTTAATTGTCCATTAATAATATTATATCCTTTAACACATGGCAAATTGGTTTCGTTATTAGATTCAACGAAGTCTAAACCGGTTTCAAGTACAGCGGGCATGGCACGTCCGAAACAACTCACAATGATGAACTTGATGTAATTATGGCTTTTAGAAAACAGTGGGTTTAAGGGATTCCTAAAATTAACGAGTAATGTCGGAGAGGTCATTATGGCTACTAAAGGTTCGGATGTTCTAAAGTTAAGAATAGCTAAAGCAATACCAAGTGATGTAGGTTTTGGAAGAGCGAGAATTTCAAGTGACAATGAACTTGGCCTAAAACCGGGAGATATTATTGAAATTAAAGGGGAAACGGGAATGACTGCAGCGACATATTGGAGAAGTCGACCCGAAGATAGTAAAATGGATATTGTAAGAATTGACGGAATCGTTAGGAAAAATGCGGGAGTATCTTTAGGAGACAAAGTCGAAATTAGAAAGGTAGAAGCAATTCCTTGTAAAAAGTTAGTACTTTCACCGGTTATGGTAAATAAACAAAGTAAAAATAAACCATCAGCAATGCAATTTGGTCCAAATATTGAAGGTTTTGCAAGAAGAGGTTTGAACAAGAGACCAGTAGTTGCAGGAGATAGAATATTTATTCCAGGAATTACCTTATTTGCAGAGACATTGCCATTTGCAGTTCGTTCTACGACCCCTAAGGGGATAGTTCAAGTTTTACCAGAAACTGAAATCGTCATTAAAGATGAACAGGTTGATGAAGAATCTTCTGCAGACTCAGAAGGAATAACTTATGAAGACATTGGAGGAATAGGAAATCAATTACAAAAAGTTAGAGAAATGATTGAGTTGCCTTTAAAACATCCGGAATTATTTCGTAGATTAGGTATTAGTCCTCCAAAAGGAGTTTTGCTTCATGGCCCTCCTGGAACGGGTAAAACTATGATTGCTAAAGCTGTAGCAACAGAAACAAATGCTCATTTTAAATCAATTAATGGCCCTGAAATAATAAGTAAATATTATGGTGAATCTGAAAAACAACTTAGAGAAATTTTTGATGATGCTGCTGAAAATTCCCCTGCAATAGTTTTTGTTGATGAATTAGATAGTATTGCACCAAAAAGAGAAGATGTAACAGGAGAAGTTGAACGAAGAGTAGTTGCTCAATTGTTAACATTGATGGACGGAATGCAAGGCCGTGATAATATTGTTGTTATTGGTGCAACAAATCGTAGAGATGCAATAGATCCTGCTTTACGTAGACCAGGTAGATTTGATAGAGAAATAGAAGTTGGAGTTCCAGATAGAAATGGTAGAGCTGAAATCGTAGATGTACACACGAGGGGAATGCCCCTAAGTGATGATTTTGATATTGAATGGATTTTAGAAAATACTTATGGCTTTGTGGGAGCAGATGTTTCAGCATTAGTTAGAGAAGCTGCGATGAAGGCATTAAGAAGATATCTTCCAGAGATTGATTTGGATGCCGAAGTAATTCCTCCAGAGGTCCTTGAAAAAATGGAAGTAATTATGGATGATTTTAAATTAGCAATAAGGGAAGTTGAACCTAGTGCTTTAAGAGAAATTTATGTTGAGATTCCTGAAATAGGTTGGGATAAAGTTGGCGGATTGGAAGAAATTAAAAATAGACTTAAAGAAAGTGTCGAATGGCCATTAACAAAACCCGAATTATTTGATCATTTTGGAATTAAACCACCTAGAGGAATTGTATTATTTGGGGCACCAGGAACAGGAAAAACATTGCTAGCTAAGGCAATAGCAAATGAGGCTAAAGCGAATTTCATTTCAATTAAAGGACCTGAGATGATTAGTAAATGGGTCGGTGAATCAGAAAGAGGAATTCGTGAAATTTTCAAGAAGGCTAAACAAGCATCACCATCTATAATTTTCTTGGATGAATTCGAAAGTATTGCTCATTCAAGGTCCTCTAGAGGGATGGATGGGGGTGGAACTCAGTCTGGTAACAGGGTGGTAAATCAATTACTTGCTAGTATGGATGGAATAGAATCTTTGGATGGTGTTATTGTTGTTGCTGCTACAAATAGACCCGAGATGATAGATCCTGCATTGATTAGAAGTGGTAGGTTTGAAAGAGTTTTACATGTACCTCCTCCAGATGCTAAGGCGATAAGAGAAATTTTCAAAATTCATTGTGAGGGGATGCCTTTAGGTAAATTTAATATTGGAGACATATCTAAAAAAATGGAAGGATTTACTGGTGCTGATGTTGAATCAGTATGTAGAGAAGCAGCATTGACAGCAATGAGGGAGTCTAAGAAAACGGTGACAAAGGCACATTTTGAAAAGGCTTTGAATATGGTTAGGCCTACTGTGACCGATGATATGTTAGAATATTATAAGAAAATGGAATCTTTACTAGTTAGTGGTTTAAGTACTGTTCGTAGAGGTAAGGATACACAAAGAGGCATGGAATCAGTTTGAGGTGAGAATATTAGTGTTACAGTTTTCGGATATGAACTCGTAGGCAGGGAAGTATTTGATAAAAGTAAAGAATTACTTGGCGTTGTTACTGAAATACATATAAATTATGATGATGGTAATGTTGAATTTATTTGTGTTAAATTAGAAAAAGGACTCGATTCAACTAAATTACCTTGGACTGCTAAAGATAATATTGTTCAAGTACCTCCGAGTGAAATTGATAGGTTAGAAGGGTCTATTTTTTTAAGAAGGTAGTGTAATCACGACCCAGTAAGCGTATTAAGGCAGTCAATACCGTCGCACGGTTAGCGCTTAGCGCTGGGTGCTAATGTTGGTTAGAAAGAGTTTCAGAAAATATCAACGCCGTGCATTAATTTCTAGTTTTTATGTGGCTCTATTATTTCTTCTTTTTCTTTTACTCTCAAGTTATGTAAATTTAGGAAATACAAAGCAACTTTCTGCTTATGATAACGATTGGGATGACATTTCAGAATTTAGGAAAGAAATATCTGATTTAGGAATTAATACGAAAAGTTTGGTTTCAAGTCCTTTATTGTTAAATGAAATAGAAAACCCGACAAATTCTACATTTGTAATAAGTGGTGTAGAAAAAGATACATTTTCATTACCTTCAATAGGTTCTGATTCTTCATTTATTAGTTTTAGTGAACCCGAAGGGTATAGTACTTCAGAAATTTCAGCTATTATGAACTTTGTTTCTAGAGGTGGTACGGTAATTGTTTTAGATGATTTTGGTTATTCAAGTGGCCTTGCAGATGCAGTTGGAATTAGTTATAGTAACCATAGGCTCTATGATGACGAATATGCAGTTGAATTAGATTACAACTATGTATGGATGAACATAAGTCAAAACCATACAGATTGGGAAAATTCAGATGAATTTCATATTGGTCATTCAAGGTGGCATCAGGGAACAGATCCTACAGGAACAGGAATGCATCCATGTTCAAGATGGGCCGAAAGTGAAATTACATTTGCTACAAAAGAAGAAGCAGGTTTATGTGCTCATCATTATAATTCAACAAGTAAAATGATAGAGTATCATCATGATTACAATTTATTACTTAATGCCCCGTCTGCATTTGAGTCAATTGAATTTTCAGGTGATTTTTCTTACTATGAAGCAGTAGGTCGTTCTAGTCCTCAATCTTATTTAGATTTGAATAATGATGGAAAAATAACTCTTGAAACTGAAACAGCGCAATCAGAGGCAGATTCACAAGGACCCTTTGATGTTTATATTGAAACCTGTGATTCTTCCGATTGTTCAGATTCTAGTGCTGGAAGAATTTATTTTATTAGTGACGGTAGTGCTTTAATTAATGCAGTATATAGTTTTGAATCTGCAAATTCTGGAGAATTTGACGAGGATGGCAAATCAATTACAAATATCCCAGAGAATGATAATAGAAAGTGGGCTTTAGATGTTATTGCAGAATCCGTTTTAACTGCGAATAATTTCACAAATAAAGAAGCGATTGTAGCGAGTAGTGACGCAATGGTGATTTTTGATGAAAGTAGACATAGCCAAAATGTTTTATTTACGGATGCTTATAATTTAATTTACTTTTTGTTAGTTTATTTGACAGGCGATGGAATTGGAATGTTATTGTTGTTTATATTGCTATTTTTAGCATTTGAAGCAGTGTTAATTAAGAAAACAGATCCTGAACCTTGGAGGCATATTTTTAATATAATTTATTATGGATTTGGGGATGCAAAAAGGTATGGTTATTACACGAGAACAAATAAAATAAAACAAGTATTTTTATCGAGGGTTAGAAATTTAAACGCATTATCTCGTGAGGAATTTGATCGTATGCCCGCTCAAGAATTACAAGAGATGATTAAGGATCCGGTTTTAGTTAAATTTGTATTTGAAAATAAAAAATATGATCTTGAGCAAACGGTTGCGATTGTTAAAAGAATTAAAGCATGGCAAAAGGGTTGATGAAATATGTGGACAAGAAAAGCAGCATTCAGTATTACGGGAGGTATTTCATTAGTATTAATTGGAATGATGATTTCTAATTTTCAGTTAATGGTAATAGGATTAACTTTTGTTGCTTTTACAGTATTAAATGGTTGGATTAAAGGCCATGGCAATGTTGAGGTTCAAAGAATTTTATCAGCAGATAATTTGTATAAAGGAGATGATTTGTTTGTTGAATTAAGAATTACTAACCGTTCAATGAGGCGTACTCAGCAGTTAGAGATTTATGATAATGTCCCTCATGAAATGAAATTAAGAAGTGGTTTAAATTATATGAGAGTTAATTTAGGCCCGGGTCAAAGTACTAGAATCAGATATTCATTAAGGTGTCCACTTAGAGGTCATTATTCAATAGGGCCCATTAGTATTAGATTTAGGAACACATTTAATTTATTTGCACAAGAAATGTTTGTTAGTCATCATAGTGACCTAATTGTATTTCCACAAGTGAGGGATGTTGAAGAAGCATTTATTCGAAGTCGTACTCCAAAAATGTACACTGGTGCTTCAACATTAAGAACTCCAGGCCCAGGTTCAGAATTTTATAGTTTAAGGGAATATGTTACAGGTGATCCGTTTAAGAATATAAATTGGAAAGCGTTTGCTAGAACTGGAGAGTTGATGGTAAATGAAAAATGTCGTGATGCGGTGACAGATTTATTCATAATTTTAGATAGTAGAGATATTAGTAGAATTGGAACAGTTCTAAAAAATCCACTTGAAATGGGCGCAGTAGCAGCAGCTTCTTTGGCTTCTTTCTTCATTAAAAGAAGAGATAGTGTCGCTTTAGCAATTTACGATGATGGAGTTTCTTATCTTCCAGCAGATACGGGAGATAAGCAATATTTCAAGATATTAAGTAGTTTGGCTGGGGTTGTACCTAAAGGTTCAATGCCTCTTCAAGCTGTTACAAATTCATTATCACCAAGATTTAGTAGAGGCTCTCCAGTTTTCATAATCAGTAGTATTGAAGGGGATGGGACAGTTCCAAATGCAGTTAGGGATCTTGTTGGAAGAGGTCATGAGGTTACCATTTTATCCCCTTCAAGTTTAGACTTTGAAAGATTGGTTAGTAGAATTCCTCGTATGAGTTATGAAGTTTTAAAACTTGAACGACAAAATAGATTAACAGGTTTAGCAGGTTTTGGAGCCTCTGTAATTGATTGGATGCCCGATGTAGAATTATCTCAGGCATTATTGCAAGTGAAGGATATTTGAGGTGATATAAAATGGCAGATGATGTACAACCTCAACAAGAAGGAATGCGAACGTTACATTTGAGGTTATTAAGAATACAATGGCAAGTAGTAACTTTACAATTAATTAGTACGATTGCATTACTTTGGATGTATCTGAAAATGGTAGACTTGTATATTGTAGATTCAATAGATCATGCCATGGCAATTGAATTTTTTGATAAACAATTAACCTCAGCCAATTTGGAAATGCCGTTACCAGCATGGCTAACAGGTGAAGAAGCAAACGGTCTTGGCAGATTTTATCCAATAATGGTTTTGAGTGTTATAATTGGTGGAGGGATGGCTGCATTAACATTTCAAAATCCGATTATTCAACGTAGGATTCGTTTAGGTTTATTATTGGCATTTGTATTGTGGCTATTTGGCCCCTTTTTGATGAAATGGTTATTTGCTAATTTTGGTAAAGGAGACTGGTGGATTCCTCCAGATGAATCAGTAGAGTCTCTATTCAAGGGCGTTATAGTTGTATTAGAAATTATTTTGATTGGAATATACATTATACCTTTAGTAATGGGAATTCGAGGGATTTGGGGTCTTTCTAAAGGTGCTATTGCTTGGTCAACTGGCATTATGTTATTATTTTTAATTTTACATGCATTATTAACGTTCCAAGTCGTTGAAGATTTATTATTTGCAGCTTCAAGTGGCGGATTAAAGAAAATACCCTCTTTGGCAGGGGAACCTACAATTTTGGGATTAATTAGCCCTAATCAGTTTAGTCTTTTACAACTTTCATTATTGCTGATAATTTTCCAAGAGTCCTCTATGGGGGTTATTCGTTATCTTGAATATGCATTTAGATTACCAGAAACTTGTAAAAAGGATCCAGAATACGTTACACAATTTTATAATTTGTTAAATGGGCATATGATACAAACTATTGCATTAATGACTCTTTGTGGAATCACAACAATAATCGCCTTAGGTTTCCATACTCTATTATTGTCTATTGTTGCTGCATTGCCAGGAGATGGTCAGTGGGCTTATCAGATTCAAGAGTCAATTGAATTAGAATTAACTTATGGTTTGGTAATCTCTGCATTATTATTCTTATTATTGTTAGCGGGATTAAGGTATATTCTACCATGGCAAAGAATTAGTGGTGTAATAGAATCATTATACCAAAAAAGGCCTATTGATAATTCACCAGTTCAAGAAGAATATTAATTCTGTAAATATTGAATTAATCTACCTATTATTTCTGCCATTGATAAAGCAAATAAAGGTGCAAAACAAATACTTAATAAAACATTTAACCAAATGTATTCTTCAAATTCATTCCAAATTGTAAATGTTAAAAAAATAGTTAAAATTATTGAAAAAAGTAAACCGAACCGTTCTAAAAAAATTGGATATCTTTTACCTTTGATCTCCGTTCTCCCAATTAATGTGAGCTTGTTAAGCTCTTCTTTCATGATTTTTCACCTCAAATATCGAATTTTTCAACTTCATTATTTAATTCATTTAGAGGGTCTTCTTCCTCTTCTACTTCTGAATTAATGTTTCTACGTTCCCATGCATGATCTAATTTTGCTAATTCAGCATCAATTGCAATCCTACTATTTTCTTCAATTGAAACGTCTGTTTCAGTATTATTTGATACTTGATTTTCTTTAGTTGTATCAATTTCCATAGAAGTCCATCCGTCTTCATCATTTACGGCATCTTTACTAACTTCAATACTCTCAGCATTACTTGCATTATGAGGGTTTAGTTCTCTGATTATTTCTTCAGATACTGAAGGTCTCTCAGACTCTAATTTAATATCTTCATGGGGTAGAAGCCCATTTTCTTGGAAAATCCAAAGTTGTGTAGGTTTTTTCGAGCCAAATGTTAAACCAGTTTCATCTAATTGTTTCATTGCTTCATCTAAGGAACTTGCAGTTTTTTCCATTACTACCGCAACTCCCGCATCACCTTGATCAGCTTCTAAGTATATTGAATCTAGTGCCGATTGAATTGTCTCCCGTAGATTATTTGCTATATGTGGCAATGCTTCAGGTCTATTACAAAGTGCTTCAAGTCTGTAGAGGGTGTCTTTTGGAACTCCTAATTCTTCAAGTTGAGTAATCATTTGTCTCATTTTTCTCAATAATGTGGTAGATCGTTCGAATTCATCTAATAACCCTTCTAAGTCTAAAACAACTAATTGAACGATTTCTTTTAATTTACTTTCCAAACGTTGGCGTACAGACCAATTTGTGAGACCTCTAATTGTACTTGCAGTTTCTGGTGTTTGTGATTGTAATAAATCCATAACTTCAGTTGATAATAGATATCTTGGAGTTTTTGCAACATTGTCTACATTGTGTTGAATTATTGTTAATCCTCTTTCTATTGCTCTATCCATTAATGTTAAACTATAACCTAACTCTCTCATTCGATCTAGTCTTTGCATTATTGGTGCGAGTGATGAAAAACCATGATCTTGTCCCAATAATGCTTGTGCTAAAGGTTCATCACGTAATTTTGCTCTTATTGTATTTGCTTCATCTATATCAGATAATGCTGCATCATGTGCATCTTTTAATGATTCAGCGGTTGAAATTAAATTATTGACTTCAGTTTCAGCTTCGGCTCTTCTACCACTTAAGTCACCTAATTCTCTCATTAATCTACGCCTTTCTTCATGTAATTCTTTAACTTCAGCGTGTAAATGACCTAAACGCCTTTCAGAATCTAAGAAATGTGCTCTTTCTTCTCCCATTAGTTTCCTATGTGATGTTGCTTCAGCATCTAAATCTAATAACTCTTTATTTTGACTTTCAATTCTTCTTTCTAATTCATTTGAAATTGCAGTTGCTTGCCGATGTCTTTCTCTTTGCGCTTCAAGTTGATCTGCAACCATTCTATGTCTTCTGTCATCTGCATCAATTGATGCCCTCAACTGTCTTAATCTTATATCTCCTGCTTCAACTTCTGATTTTAATCTGATTTCTTGCTCAGAAAGATCACTAACCATTTTTTGTAATTTTTCCCTACTTTCAGATTCACCTACTGCTTGGGATAATTCTTCAATTCTATGTTCTACTTGTTTTTCTAATTCTTTAATTCTTTGAGTTAAACTTTCATTGCGGTTTAATGCTAATTCTTGACCGTTAGTTGCCTCTCTTAAATCTATTTTTAATTGTGAGATTTGATCAACACTTCCAGAATTTAATTTTTGCATTTCAGAAATTCTTGCCCTCATTCCATCAACTTCTATTTTTGAAGCATCAAATGATGCTTTTACATCGTCACGCTGTCGTTCCATTTTAGCAACTTCTTTAATTAGGCGTGCTTGTTCTTGTTTAATTTTATCAAATTCTTTAGAATCTACGACAGATGTTGGCATTAGCATTTTTCCACTTTGTGCTTTAGGAACTAATTTCGCGCCAGCATTTTTCTTTTCTTTTAATGTCCATTCTCCAAGGCTTTCTGTTAAATCTTCAATACCAATGGCAAAACCAAACATTTTCATTAATCGTTTGTTAATTTGTTTTTCTCTATCTTTTGATCTTGTTCTAGATTTAGAAATATGATTACAGAAAGAATTGAGGCTAAATTTTTTTGTTGTATTCAAATGAGTGCTCATCCGTTCAATTTTTGGAAGCGAAAATAATGTTAATTTTGCTTTAGGTGCTGTAGACTTATATGCGACATCTTTTACAGATAATTGCTTTTTTGAACGTGCACCAACTGGGATTCCTTTGCTGATCAAAATATCTAAAAGATCCTCATCATTTTCAACCCTAATGTATCCACTAATTGACTCAGAGTTTCCTCTAGATAACATAGAAAGTAAATTATCCAAACCTCCTTTACGCTCAAGGCTACTAAGTCCTTCTTCAAGCATACTTCCGTCATCATCAGCAATATTTGTATCCTGCATAGAATCTAATTTTGCTATTGAATCTATTATTATTGCATCATGATCTGCACCTTCTGAAACCCAAGCAACTATGTCTAAACCCTCAATTCTCATCATTAGTAAAGAACCATCTTGCATATGCATTGAAATTCTATTTAATGTTGGTAATTCTAGTTTATTTACTACTTTTGATGAACGATCTAATTCAGATTTGATTGTAGTAGCAACATCTTCAATTTTTCCAGGTAATTCTCCTTTTGAATGAATCGGCATACCTTTTTCAGAAGCTAAAGCACCTATTACGGAAGATCTTTCTGTAAGAGTATCAACAAATGAACTTGCTTGTAATGAATCAAACCCGCTTGAAAATGATTGTTTTGTTGAGATTCCTGCAAGGGAATTAATATCATAGAATGCTGCAGGTACTAAAAGAGCAACTTCGGCAAATTCTTTTTGTGACCAAGTAGATCTTAAAGTTCTTAATTTATTCTTTTTACTGACTTTTTTAAGTTCGTCTATTGCTTCTTTAGCACCAATATAATTTTTCTTTTTTCCTGATTTTGCCAAACATCCAACAATTTCACTTCCAGCAATTAACCTGTAACCACAAGGTGTTTTAGTTTTAGGTAAATAATAACTTATTACTCCATAATCAATTTCACTGCTGTTTATTTCTAAATCAGATGCCACATTCTTTTTTTCTTCACTTCCCAAGGGTAAACTAAACATTTCTTCCACCTAACCTAAATTAATTGAGCGATTGCTTCTTTTTTTGTATTTAACTCGTAACTTATTCGGCCTATATTCGGATTTTCATCTGTTAAAATACCAATGTATTTCCTATCTGGTAATGCACATAAAAAAATAGTCCCGTTTTCCGATTCAATCCAGCATTGATTAGCATCTCCCATATCACATAATTTCGAACTCATATCAATTGTATGCAACAGGCCGCCAAAGTCCATAAATGAAACGTCTTGTCTTTTACTACTATAAGTTTGCATCAATTCATTCCCAATATTATCGATAATTGCAGCAAATCGAACACTTGGGATATTACAAAATGACGATAACAACCGTTGTAACATACGCCTCTAGATGCCTCAGTGTGCAGACTAGTTCAAGAGATTTGGGGGGATTTTTTAGTTTGAATATTGATTTATGTGATTAATTTCTATTTCCAAAACCTATTTTCTTATTTTTTGAATTTTCCAATTGGGAAATTAATATTCCAATTGAATAATTTTAATTTAAATTAATTAGATTGTCCAAAGCAATCAAATCCAAATTATCTTAGCGAGTATTATGGACCCAAGAAAATCAGTCAAATTTGCTTATGACTCCATAGGTTCTGATTTTGGGAAAAAACGTACAAGCACATGGGATTTCGTTGTTGATTGGTTAAAGGGATTTGCCTCTGATAATTTAAAAAAACCATTGAAATTATTAATTGCTGGATGTGGAAATGGAAGGCATGTTAGGTTAGCAACTGATTTAGGATTCGAAGTTTCAGCAATTGACATTTCTGTGAGTATGGTAAATGCAACTATTGAGGCGGAGAAAGAACTTGGTAGGCCTGGAGAAAATATTTTTGTTTCTGATGTGTGTGATTTACAATTTTTAGATGATGAATTTGATGCAATAATCTCTATAGCAGTATTGCATCATTTGCCGTTTGATTTGAATAAAATTGCTTTAAATGAATTTTCAAGAGTCACAAAAAAGGAGGGTAAGATTTTGATTTCATGTTGGGACCCTTCGGCACCTTCAGTTATCAATGGAGATCTTGATGAAGAAAACGAAGATGTAGTTTGGGTTTCTTGGACTTTACCGGATTCTTCAAAGGTGTCTAGGTATTATCATTTACCATTAATTAGTTCAAGGTTTGAAATTTGGAAAAATATTAATGAATTAAAATGTACTGATTTCGAATTAAAAAATTATAATCAATTATTCTATTTTACTAAAGAATAATCTTTCCGATGAATTGAAGCGTCATATTCAATGCGGCTATTGTGTCCGCGATTGATATCTCACAGTGTTCTCGTTGCCGAAAACCTGCAATCTTATATCAAGAATATTCAGGACAACATTATTGTTCTAGTTGTTTAATTAGAAGTGTAAGAAAAAGAATCGGTAAGGAATTAAGGAAACAATTAATTCTTCCCAAGGGAGAAAATAAAGAATCGACTACAATTATGGTAGCAGTAAGCGGTGGTAAAGATTCTGCAGTTCTTTTAGAAACTTTACATCATTTTTTAAAAAATAGAAAAGATGTCAAACTAATAGCTGGTTGTGTAAATGAAGGTATAGAAGGATATAGGAAACCTTCAATGGAATGTGCCGAAAAATTAGCAAATAACCTTGGAATTGAATTTAAGTCCTTAAGTTACAAATCTTTAGGGTTCGATGATATGGATAATGTTGTAAAAGTAATGCCAAAAATTAGTAAAAAAAATGAAGAAGTTAAAGGAATGTCTCCCTGTTCATTTTGTGGTGTATTTAGAAGGAAGGGAATTAATAAATTAGCTTCAGAAATGAATGCTGATTATGTGGCATTTGGTCATAATTTGGATGATATGGCACAGACTGTTTTAATGAATTTACAAAAAGGAGATTTAGAGCGTACTATTAGGCTAGCACCACATACTTGGGCCCCAATTAAAGGGATGGCACCACGTATTGTTCCGATTAGATGGATTCCAGAACAAGAAGTACAAGCTTACGCTATGACATTAGATTTACCTTTTCATGATGACGAATGCCCACATTCGCATCAAGCATTAAGAATATTGCATAGAGATATTGTAGCTAAGATGGAAGATGCAGTTCCTGGAACCCGTCATGGTTTAGTACATTCATCAGATTCAATTAAGGAAATGTTTGCAAAAAATAATAATCAGCAACTTTCTGATTTGAGTAATAAAAGTGCAAATAATTGTGAAAAGTGTGGAGAAATCACTAGCCAAGAAATTTGCAAGGCTTGTATTATGAAAAAATGGTTAGTAGATCATTCATAAATTTAGGTCAATGATTACCGGTGCGTGATCGCTAACAATTAGTCCACCTTCTCTATTTATTTCAGCATTGACAACTAATTTTGCTGCAGCTTTATTTGCCAAAAAATAATCGATTCTCCAACCTCTATCAAGTATCCTTGCCCTTCCTCTATTTGACCACCAAGAGTATGGGCCTTTTCTATCCCCAAATTTTTGTCTGCATATATCAACCCATCCAGTTTGAAGCAATCTATCGAACCATTCTCTTTCATTAGGTAAAAACCCCGAGGTCATTTTGTTTCCAGAAGGGTTCCAAATGTCATTTTCTGTATGTGCAATATTAAGATCACCTGCAACAATTACCGGAGACTCCTGATTCACATATTCATTTAACCAGATTAGATATGTTTCCATCCAATTTTCTTTGAAATTTTGCCTTTCAATTTTTGAACTTCCACTAGGTAAATATGTATTAATTAATGTTAAATTTTGATGTTTGGTAATTAAAACCCTCCCCTCTTCATCTTTTTCGTTATTTTTACCTTTACCAAGAATTGCAAAATCTTTATGTGATAATGTAGCAACTCCTGAGTAACCTTTTCTAATTGCTGGATGCCATGCATAATTCATTTCAAGAGGTGGTGACCAATTGGTAGGGAGTTGCTCTTCTAAGCAACGAATTTCTTGTAGCATTAAAATGTCAGGTTTTAGATTATTTACGAAGTCATCAAAACCCTTACGTATTGCTGCTCGAATACCATTTACATTCCAAGAAATAATACGCATACTCTCACAGTAAATTTTTAACAAGTCGGTCTAAATTTTGATTTCTTCCACAATAATGGCATTGCAGAGTCATTGGAGATGTATTTAACACTTTAAGTCTATGAGGCAAAGGTTCTCTTTCAGCATTGCTAATACAATTAGAATAAACACAATGTGCAACATTAATCATTTCATCACCAAGTTGAATTGATAATTTTTCTGCAACAGAATAATTTCTAATTATTGAAACTGAAGCCATGGGTGCAATTAATGCTAATCGGTCTAATTCTTCTTGGGTTAATTCTCTATCTTCAATTTTTAATATGTCTTTAGTTCCAAGTTTTCTAGAGGGTACATTCATTACTAAGGAAATTGGATTTGAGTGTCTACCATCTACATTGAAAATTTGCAATGCTTGTAATACCATTCCTCCAGGAATATGATCAATTACTGTACCATTCCTAATTGCAGTTACTCTTCTCATGGCTTGTTCATCAGCAGTCATTATTGTTCACCTCCTATTTTTTCTGGTATTGGAACATTTAACATGTTGCAAAGTAATGCCATTCTAGTTACTACTCCATTGAATGCTTGTTCAAAATATGCTGCATGTCTGGTAGAATCAACATCAGGATTTATTTCATCAACACGAGGAAGTGGATGCATAACAATCATGTCATTTTTTACAGAAGACAAATCATTTGCCACTAATTTGTATATACCTGCAACTCTTACATATTCATCTTCATCGGGAAACCTTTCTTTTTGAATTCTAGTCATATAAACTACATCAGCATCTTTTAATTGTGGTTTTAAATCTTCAGTAATTGTTAATTCTCCACCTTGGGTTTTTAATTCATTAACAATTTCTTCTGGTAACCTTAGACTCTCAGGACTAACCAAGGTTAATTTGCATCCGAATCTAACTAAAGCATATGAAAGAGAATGAACAGTTCTTCCAAACCTTAAATCACCAACTAAAACTACATTTAGATTTTCAATTTTTCCATGTGCTTGTTTAATTGTAAATAAGTCAAGCATAGTTTGAGTTGGGTGATGCCCAGCACCATCACCAGCATTTGCAATTGGTACATTTGCACAATCAGATGCATATTGAGCAGCTCCTTGTCGTGGGTGCCTTAATGCTATAATATCCGAATAACCATCGACCATTCTAATAGTATCATGTAATGTTTCACCTTTAACTACTGATGAAGATGCTACTGCACCTAAATTAATTACGTCTCCTCCTAACCTTTTCATTGCTGTTTCAAATGACATTCTAGTTCTAGTAGATGGCTCAAAAAATAGATTTCCAAGAATTTTTCCTTCTAATAACGGTAGATGGAAGTTACCTTTTGCAACAGGCAATAATTTTTCAGCATCTAATAGTATTCTATGAATGTCTTCATTAGTTAAATCGTTCATTGTTATCAGTGAATTCATGCTCTTCCACATAGTCGGCTTAGACGGCTATCAATAACCCTTGCCCTCTCTTGAAAAGCAAAATTATTGAACTAATAGGGGTGTCTTTCTTGAATAGGAGCATTGTCGGAGGTCTAATGATAGTGAGCCGAACACCGTTAAGAGTTTCATTTTGTGGTGGTGGTTCAGATCTAGAAGCTTATTATTCAACATCAGAAGAGGGAGGTTGTGTAACATCTGTTGCTTTGAATAAATATGTATATGTTACAGTGAATTCAAGATTTGATGATACAGTTAGAGTTTCTTATTCTGAAATGGAAATTGTTGATGATTTTGAAAACTTAAATCATCAATTAGTCAAAGAAGCCATGAGAATGACTGGAGTTACAAAAGGAGTTGAAATCACAACAATTGCAGATATTCCTAGTAAGGGGAGTGGTTTAGGATCATCTTCTTCTGTTACGGTTGGTTTGTTACATGCTTTGCATTGTTTTGCGGGTAGATCGCCTAACCCTCAACAATTAGCAGAAGAAGCATGTAAGATTGAAATTGAGATATTAGGACAAACAATTGGTAAACAAGATCAGTATGCGGTAGCATTCGGTGGATGTAATCATATTATTTTTAATCAAGATGGAACAGTATTTGTGGAAAACTTATCAGATGAAACATCATTGAAAGGAAACTTTTCATTAATATACACCGGAATTACAAGGTTAGCAAATGATATTCTTAAGGATCAAAATAGTAGAACTAATCAAAATAGAAATAATTTAGATTTATTGGTAATTCAAGCAAAGGATGCTAAAAAAATGATTATAGAGCAAGATTTATCGGGATTAGCAAAATTATTACAAGAAACATGGATTTGTAAAAAGGAATTAAGTCCAAATATTTCAAATGATGAAATTAATTTAATGTTTCAAAGATTATTTGATTGTGGAGTTGAAGGTGCAAAATTATTGGGGGCAGGTGGCGGTGGTTTCATCCTTTTTGGTGGAAGTCGTGACACATTAGAAAAAGTCAAGTCTGTGTATCCTAAAAATAAAATCATCCCATTAGAAATTGATTATGATGGTTCTTGTATACTTTATTCTGATTAGGTGGTTACGTGAAGAAAGAAATTATAATGATTTTATGCTTATTTTTAAGTGTATTTTCTTGTATAATTCCAGGAACAATTGCAGAATCACAAAACCCAGACGATTTTGTAGAATTATCATTTAATTTCTTAGATAATGACACTGGTCAATTAATTAGTTCTGTTGAAGTTTCAGTGATTGAGGGTTGGACAGGAACTATTCTCCAACAAAATTTTATTTCTTATGGAGAAAAAATTCAGGTAATGGCAAATCATAGTGTTAGACTTCAATTTAATGCAGAGGGTTATGAAGAGCGAAATTTTATTTCTGATGTTTATATCACCGATGAAGTATTTGATGTTAATTTTTCTTCAGGGTCTGAAATTTATAATATTGAAAAAGAAAATGATGCTAATATTTCGGGAGGAGAAATAGATTTATCGTTTTTGAATTCTATGTCCTCAGACACAGATTTAAATTTAAGTTGGTTTGCAAATTATTCATTTTCTATGCATTTAGGAACTAATTTACTTCCTATGAAGGATTTAGGTTTATCTGGTCAGATAGATTATTGGATTGGTAATCGTGATGAAGTATTACAAAATGACGAAATAAATGACTTTTTAATCTGGTTAAATCAACAAGCATGGACAGATTCTTATTTTGGAGGTTGTTGTAAAATAGATGGGAAATTTCTTAAAACTTCAGATTTAGTAAAACCAGTAAATAGTTGGATAAATTTAGATGCAGGAACTTGGGGGTGGAATGAATCTACATTCTTATCTGTACATTCAGGATTCACAGGTAATCGTTTGTTGGAGATTCCTATACAAAACGATTTCAGACAATTAGCAAATATGAAAATTTCAACACCACTTGATTGGGAATTTAGATATTCTCCGAATTTAGATTTATTTGAAGGAAACCCGACAGAATTTCATATAAATCGTAGTTTCTCTGGAATAGGGGGCTCAATTCCTATTACTTTTGGGAAAAATACGGCACCCATAGTCAACCCTAATGTGATTGGTCATATTGGATTATCATTACCTTTGAATAATAATATTACATTTGATGGCTCAAATTCAATAGATTCATCACATAATATCGGTTTTGGACCTAATTTAGATTGTATATGGAAATTTGAATCATCAGACACAACGAGTAATTTTTCACAAATGTTAGTTACTTTAAATTTAACAGAATTAGGATTTTTATCAGATTCAACTCTTGAAACTACGTTTGAATGTACTGATCCCCAAGGTCTTAAGGATTCGTGGAATAAAAGTTGGTATTTAGATACAACGCCTCCTACTCTTGAAACATTATTTGGAGACGCAGAATGTATTGAAAACCCACTTGAAACAAATTTATTAGAATGTGAAAACTTATTGGTGGAGTTTAGTCAAATGTTGAATTTTAATTTATCTTTAGAGGACGACGGCCCTTCTAATTTATTGGTTTTCTGGTCATCAAATCATGTTGATGGATGGGCTGCAGATGGAACTGAAATGAGTATAGTTTTTTGGCAGGGCCAAAATTCAAATATTAATTTTTTAGTTAATGATCAACATCATGAACAAAGAGAATTAGCAACATGGGAATTAAATTTAAGAGCTTCTGATGAAGTTGGGAATGACCTAATAAAATCGTGGAATGTCACAGTTTTAGATGGTTCTTCTCCCAGAATAAATATGAAATTAAATAATCAAAATGGCTTAGTTGATCCGTATACAGAGATTTTTTCAGGGGATGTAATTAAAGTAGATTTATACCCTAGTTATGATGATATCAATTCAATTGATGACGTCAGATTTTTGATTAGTTTTGATGGAGAGGTTTTTGCTGATAGTGACGAAATAGGTTGGGACGGTGTGAAATCAGCTGAACTTCCAAAACTTGAAGTTGGAATTCATGAATTAATTGTAAATGCTACAGATTTATCTGGGAATTCAGCAGAAGAAAAATTTCAAATTATTGTCCATCCACCCCCCCAAATTGATATTATTAGCACAGATATTTTTGCCTCTTCTGGAAAATTAATTAATGGAGAAAATGAATTAGAATTTAGATTAGTTAATGCTGGTGGCTCAGATTATGATGTTATAATTTGTATTCAAGATAAATGTTTAGATTCTAATGGAACGGGCTCAACATTTGAAAGTTATGGTTATACAAATTTTACATTAAAATTTGATTTAAATAATACAGAAAACCTTGAAGTGAATTTTACATTCAAATCGGGAATTGAAAATATTCAATTTAACAAGATTTATGAATTTGATTTTGAGGAAGAAGGCGAAGCTAATATTCCTATAATAGTAATTATTGTCACATTTTTATTTGTATGTTTTTGTGTTGTATTTTTCATAAAAATTAAAACTGGCAAGAAAAAATAAATTTTAATAAAGGTGATAAAATGCAAAATTCGGTTTCTGAAATAATAGAAAAAGAAGAATTAATTATCCAAAATAGAATAGAACGACTTTCTTTATTTTCAGGCTTAACATTATTTTTAACGGCTTTTTGGTGTCTTTGGCCTATTTTTACAAACAATATTGACCCATTGAAAGTTCTAACACCTGCAGCAATAGCTCTTTTGTGGGTGGGCATTATTCCCGATCTTTCGATATCAAATCCTACGACTCGTTCTAGATTAGGTGCTGTAACAAGCATTTTTTGGATTCCTCTTGCAGTTTTAGGAACAAATTCTATTTTGGATTCAGGATTTAAATTAGTTGGAGGTGTAATTTTAATTAGTTGTTCGATAGCATTATTTTTTTCATCAAGAAGGATTTTATTTGGAGAATTTAAAATTGTAAGATATCGTTCAATTATGTGTATGATTGGAGTATTTGCAGGTTTATCTGTATTAATTCCTCAAGGTTTCGAAACAAACAATTATGGCTTGTTACCTATTTTTTTAGGAGTGTTAATTTCATTAAATGACTGGTTTGGTAGTGATGAACATAAAGTTATTAGAAAGGAATTTAAACAAAAATTAGATTTGATTGAAGGAGAGTTATTAGTTCATAGATCTAAAGGTAGAACTGTAGATCAAGCAGCATCTTTGGTATTAACTGCTTCACAAGAAGGCCATTTAGATCCAAAGTACGGTCTTGAAATGTTATCACGTGCTAGAGATTCAATGACAAGAGCAATACGATTAGAAGAAGATATTTTTGAAATTAGAGAAGACGCAGAATTAATTATAATAGATGCAGAAAATATAGCTCCCTTGGCAAAAAAACCAAGAAAAACGTTTATTCAAGCAGAAAGAGAAGTTGAATTAGGAAGTTTGGAAGAAGGAGAATCATTATTTCGTTTGGCTAAAAAACAAGCAAGAGAGATTACAGAATGGTGGGATAAAGCAGAAAAAGCAATTAGAAAAGCTAAAAATCTGTTAAGGGAACATGAAGGTGAAGCAATAAAACCTTTAGAAAAATTATTGACTGAAGCAGAAAATAATTTAGAAAATGAAAAACCAAAACAGGCCTTTGAATTTGCCGCTTCAATTCCATTACAACTGTCTTCAGTAGAAGGGAACGCAGAAATTTCCAATGAATTAATTGAGGCCGTAGAACAAAAAATAAAAGAGTCAGAGGGACTAAATTTAGACTTGTGGAATGAAAATCTGATTAGGGCAAGAAATGCTATAGATAAAGGAGACTATAATTTGGGAAGAGGACTTGCTGAAAGTATTTTGAGGGAATTAGATAAAGAAAGAGAATCAATGGATTATATTAGAAAAGCACTTACTCAAAAATCAAAAATCAGATTGAAATGGGATAATTTAGGGAAAAAAGAGGAATGGGAATTACGTTTACAAGAAATAGAAGATGCCTCAGAAAATTTAGAGTGGAATCATGCTGCAATATTATTTCAGCGTTTAAATGATGATTTAGAATCTAATACAGAATCATTTTTAGAAGCAAATGAATTGTTAGAATTTGCTAAGAATGAATGGTTTATTTTAAAAGAAAAATGTGAAAAAATAGGAATTGACCTTTTAGATGAACAACGTAGATTTGCAGAACAAAATCTTGCAGAATCAATTCAAGCATTAGAGCTTGGAGAATTAGAATCTTGTTTAGATAAATTAGGAGAATTGGATAAAATTATGGAAAAACTGAAGAGAAGAGTTTAATTTAATTATTCATCAAGTAACTTTCTTACATCTTTTTCCACTAATTCAGGGACCCAATCTAAATCCATCCATTCTATTCTTTGTTTCAAGCTTTTATCTAAAATAAATGTAGATGTTGTGTGGTCAATAAAATATTCATATGGATGGTGTCTTCCACTGGTCTCAGAACTATTTGTTTCGTTAGCTTTGTATGTTTCTAAACCAACTCCAAAAGCCCCCCATATTTCCTCCATTACAGCAATTTCTTCTGGATTAAATGCACCATCATTATCGGGATCAACATCCCATGAAAGGAAATTCCAATCTGCAGACATATTTTCTTTCCATTGTTTCATTGATTCTGGAGTATCAAGCCATGGATCTACTGTAACTGCTAGAATCTCTAATTCTGATTTATATTCATCTGGGAATTGTTGAGATAACCATTTCAAAGATTGGACCACAACAGGGCAAACATCAGGACATCTTGTAAATAGAAATGAAATAACAACAACTTTCCCTTCATATTCACTTAAGTTAAATTCGGTTCCATTTTCTGTAATTAAAGTAAACATTGGGACATCTTTACTATCAATGTCTATTCCATAAAAGACATCTTTATTTTGTTCAACTGCTGGTTCATAACATCCAGGTAATAATATTAAAGATATTAAAAAAACAGATAAAATTTTATTTAAATACATTTTCCCAGACTCCGTTATTTTTTATTAATTAGTATATGGTATATCAATATCTAGTTGCATCACATATAATCCCGTTGTAATGCAGGAAGCATATGTAATTCCATCTTGCCATTCGGCAGCCCATAAAAATGGAGTCCAACCAAAATCATAGTAATCAGAATCAAGTTGAGTTCCATCTACACCATGGGGTAAATAGTATGCCACAGTAGCATCGAAATGAACCTGAGTATTGTTTTCTTCATCATCAGCGGCCATAAGTGTTTCAATATCTACTACCCATAAACCTGCATGATAATGAGAGATGTATAATCTTCCATCCCATCCACCTCCATGGGATGTATCTGTATTTTCATCAGTAATGAAATATTCAGAATCAAGATTGTGTGGACTAAATAACAACCATTCCTCAGCACTTGGATGTGCTTCACAATCTGCGCCATAACAATGATCATGTGCATATGGAATTTCCCAATCGTGAATTAGTTCAGGTAAAAATCTTAAATTACCATTTTCCATTTTGTATTCTGTAGTATCTAAAAGATATATCATTCCAGTACCAACAGACGTTGAAAGAACTTCAGTTGCTGCAAGTGTAAGGTGCCTCTCTCCATCATATCCAAGGTGGCTAGCATCAACCATCTCTGGAAACGGTTCAGTGTAGTGGATATATGATGAGCGCCCACCATTCTCATTTCCATTTGTACCACTGTCTGGTAAACCATCATTGTTGAAATCAGCAAATTCCATCCATTGACCTACTTCGGGTGCCCTCCACCTACACATCAGAGGGTTACCTAACCCTGCTTTACATGTTGTAGCCATTGGGGCATATAATTGAGGAGAGTTAGTTGGGTGAGGAACATCAGAAACATCAGCAATTCTTAGTCCAGCTTCCCAATATGCTCCATAGAGGTATGTCCTTCCATATCTTGGATCTTCTGTATCGTCCCCTGGCCATAATTGCACAGTCATATCATGAATGTAAATCCAACCACCATTAGTTGACGCCCAATTAACTTCATATTCTCCCACTTTAATTACAGTATGGCCGACTCCAGAAGAAGGAACCCCATCTAGTAGTCTTGCTGCAGAACCCTGTAAATTTAGATGTGCAATAGTAACTCCTCCACAAGCTTCACCTACCGCAGTATCACAATCATCATAATCAGGGTTTGCAACAAATATATACCACTCATTATCAATCATATGTGTGTAGAGATTATGCGGCCCACTTGGATGATCAGCATCGTACCAAGAATCAACATGTATTGGTTTAGTCTTATCAGTTACATCAATTAAATTAACAGATACTTGGAAGGGATCTGACCATTCTCCAACATTTGGATCAGCATATCCAGGATCTATTAATTGATTTTGAGTGATAACATATTCTCGCCCATCATATTCAAGATACTTTACATCTAATACCTGAGTATTTGGATCGTAATATTTTCCAACTTGAGTAATATTTCTAGGGTCTGTAACGTCCGTAATATGAAATTCAGACCATCCTGCTTGGTACACATATGTTCTACCATCTGGGGCTGTTGCAACTTGAATTTCAGCATTTCCAGGATTTGTAAGAGGTTCAAAATCTAATAATTCTACATTCCCGGAAGATAGATTGTGTTGGGATGCATTTCTATGGTCATGTTCTTCACCTTGTAATAGGGGATCACCACCACTAAAAATCGGATTTATACTGTTTTCATTAACATCGTCATTACTCAAAAAGAAAACAGAAGTAGAAACCACGCTTATTACTACTAAAAATGTAGTAATTAAAATCAAGATTTCTTTATTCCCGAATTGAACGGGAGTTACAAGCGATTGTTCACCCATTAGTAGTCCGTATACAGCGTTTTTTATTTATGCATTGGTGACTTGGGCCCGGTATGCGCAGAGTAATTATGAGCATCATTGTTTGTTTTTTCCTTATTTTTGCGTTATTTTCTACTCCCGCAGGATCCCATGACGCAAGTGCATTAACAGTCAATATTAAACAATCAAATATTGAGCCAAATAATGCTAATATTCTGCTTGGAGATAGTGTATATTGGATTAATCTCGACTCTAGAGAAAATGTAACACATAGGATTGTTCATGACTCTGATGGAGATGGACTGTACAATGGTTCAAATGATTGGGATTCTGGAATTTTATTGGGCTGGACACCTAATGGAACATGTATAGACGAAAATGGAAACAAAACACTTGGTTGTGCAGTAACATTTGAATTATATTTTAATGAAACATCGGATATTGGCACATATGAATATGTAAATTTAGTATATCTAAATGAAACATTGATTGAAAATAGGACCTTCACAGTTACAGTAAAAGCGGACATTCATTTAGAGGCAATTAATACATATTGTTTTGGTGATGATTGTGAAGATAAAAATAAGCCCGTAATTAGTATCGAAACATCTAATGAAACAGATAGACCATATTGGTTATTATATGTGTCTGGTTTTACAGGTTCTTTAGCATTATTATTAGCAATTAAATTGATATTTTTCCCACCTAAGGTTTCATTAATTGAGACTAGTTATCAAGAAGATGAATAAATTATAAGATAAATATGGGCAACTCAATGAGGAGAGATCATTTACCTTTTGCTATGCCTACCCGTTCTCATTCATTAATTCAAGAGTGGAGATATCTAAGTTTTTTACATTGGGAAGTGGAACCTGATAAATTAAAGCAATATATTCCAGAAGGTGTAGAAATTGATTTTTTTGATGGCAAATCATTTGTAGGAGTAATCCCCTTTTTAATGAAAAATGTTAGACCTAGATTTTTACCTGCTGTTCCAGGGATTTCAACATTTCCAGAATTTAATATTAGGACATATGTTAAAAAAAATGGTAAGGCAGGAGTTCTTTTTTTAACTTTAGATGCTCAAAGTAGAATCACTTGTGCATATGCCCCAAGAGCATATGGATTACCATATACATATGCTAAATGTAAATTAAAAATAGAGAAAGATAATTTTAATTGGGAATCGAAGAGACCCAAAGAAGGTTTTGAACTGAAGGGATCATGTATTGCTACTGGTGAAGAAATGCAGGCAATGCCTAATTCATTAGAAGAATTTCTTTTTGAAAGATATTCATTATATGTTAAACATAAAAATTCTGCAAAGATGGCTTATACATTGCACGATCCTTGGAAATTTAAGGAAGCCAAAGCAGAATTAAGCATAAATACGCTTACAGAGTCATATGANCTTGGTATTAAAAATCCATTAAAACCNGATTATGTACATATGTCGGANGGTGTTTATGTTCATACTTGGTCGATTGAAAANGTGGAGTGAGNAAAATGAGNGANNATTCNGATATATTATTGCTTGATGGAGANTGNGGGCTTTGTAATAGATTAGCNATTTTTATNGATAAGCGNAAAAAAANGGNAAAAGAATTANCTTATTTNTCAATTGAATCAGAGGAGGGTCAAAAAATAATAAANNGTTTCTCTACAAAACAAAGAGATGCAGATNCAGTTTATTTAATTCGTAATGGAAAAACATNCATTCGNTCTGCCGCNGGNATTAGATTACTACTTTATTTGAAATGGTATTATGCTATGTGGTATCCTTTTTGTTGGCTAGTTCCTTTACCTCTTCGAGATATTGTGTATAGAATTATAGCAAGGTATAGACATAAGTTTTTCAAAAAACCAGAAGTTTGTTTATTTAAGTAAAATCATTCCTTTGGTGTTAAATTATAGTTTTTATTCTTTGAATTNATTTCTTCAATAATCTCTGAAATAAATTGTTCCAAAGGTATACCATTTCTTTGAGCATTATTTAATCCACGAATACTTACTTGAGNATTATTTACTTCCTCATCTCCAATGATGAGGGTATATGGTGGTTTTAGTTTTCTTAAATTTTTAATTTTTTTACCGATTGTTGCATCCGAGAAATCTGTATCAACTCTTATCCCTAAAACATGTAGTCTTTCNGCAATCATTTNNCCATATTCCGAATGTTTTTCGGAAATCGTAGCAATTGCCACTTGAGTTGGAGATAACCAAGTAGGGAACTTTCCTGCAAAATGTTCTATTAAGACCCCACAAAATCTTTCCATGGAACCAAATGGTGCTCGATGTATCATTACTGGTTGATGCATTTTCCCATCAGATCCTGCATATTGTAAATCAAATCTTTCAGGTAAATTATAATCAACTTGTACAGTTCCTAATTGCCATTCTCTTCCAAGAACGTCCTTTACAACAAAGTCAATTTTTGGACCATAAAATGCGGCTTCTCCTGGCTCTTCAGAGAATTCAACATCTAGCGATTTAGCAGCATTTCTACAAGCATTTTCAGCAGCATCCCATAAATTTTCTAATCCAACATATTTACTACTATCTGGGTCACGTAAGCCTACTCTTACACGATAACTTTCCATTCCTAAAGTTGAAAAAATAATTTTTACTAAACTAAGGCATCCAAGAAGTTCATCTTCAATTTGATCTTCNCGACAAAAAAGGTGAGCATCATCTTGAGTAAATCCTCTCACTCTTGTCATCCCACTAATTTCTCCAGATTGTTCCCATCGATACACCGTTCCAAACTCAGCTAATCTTAACGGNANATCTCTGTAAGATCTAGGTTGTGATGAATATATTTTGATATGGTGAGGGCAATTCATTGGTTTCAGTAAATATCCCTCAATTTCACCTTCTTGCATTTTATTTGCTAATTCGGAACAAGAACAACCNTCATTAGCAAATTTTTTCATTTGCTCATGATTAATTAATGGTGGATATTGACTTTCTTGGTAGTAGGGGAAATGGCCACTTGCCCTATAAAGGTCTAATTTCCCAATATGGGGGGTAAAAACTTGTTTGTAAAATTGTTTATGAAGCTCAGATGAAATAAAATTNTGNAATTCTTGACGAATACTNGCTCCTCTTGGAGTCCANAGAATTAGGCCTTGACCTACAGTTTCATCGATGTGGAATAATTGCATATCNTTNCCAATAACTCTNTGATCTCTTAATTTNGCTTCAGAAAGNTGTCTTANACGTTCTTTAAGTAGGTGTTTGGAGGGATATACCATTCCATAAATTCTTACTAATTGNTCNTTAGATTGATCGCCNCTCCAATAAGCAGATGAAATNGATGTTAATNTAAAATGCATTAAATTTGAAGTTGANGGGNCATGAGGNCCTAAGCATAAATCATACCAATCTCCTTGACNGTAAATTGTTGANCCAGAACCTTCNCCAATTCGTTCATTAATNATTTCAAGTTTGTATGGNTTNTCTTGATAGAGTTCCTTTAATTTTTCTTGAGTACATTCAATTCTTTCAACTTTCAAATTTTTTCTNCATAACTCTTCCATTTTCTTTTCAATTGTTCTTAAATCATCTTCACCAATATTNTCCATTGCAAAATCGTAATAAAATCCATTTTCTACTGGNGGGCCTATTGTAGGTTTTGCATTAGGGTATAATTCAGAAACNGCTTGTGCCAAAAGATGTGCACAAGAGTGTCTTAGAATATACATTCCTTCTTCNGATTCNGTTTTAATTCCNGCAANTTCACAATCTTCTNAAATTTCGTATGAGAGNTCTTTTTGAATNCCATTAATTCNNGCNGCAATACAACCATGTTTTTTNCCATGAANATCTGTNATNACNTCTGCTGCAGTAATTCCAGAAACATATTCATTNACNTCATTTGTTTCCAAAANCACCGATATTAATGACATGGTTATCATACTCGCGTTTATGTNGTTATATTTGACAGCGACGCCTCATCTNCCACTAGTTGTGTTATTATGGTGATTCGTTACGTAGTGTCGTGGCGCGAATTGGTGTATTGGTAAATCCTGATGCTGGCCTTGGTGGGAAGTTAGGTTTCAAGGGTAGTGACGGTCGTGCCGAAGAGGCTAGATTGTCTGGTGCAAAAGATCGTGCGGGCCCTAGAATAAATGAGACTATGAACTATATTTCTAAAATGATTCAATCAAAAAAATGTTTAGATTTTGATCTATTTATTTGCGGAGGNAAAATGGGGTTTGATTGGATTCAAGAAATACCATTTTCAAACATGAAAGTTGTAGGCGATTGGCAAGGTAAAACTTCAGCGGAAGACACATCTCTTGCTGTAGAATTACTTTTAGATGAAAATGTAGATTTGATTTTATATGCTGGCGGAGATGGAACTACAAGAGACATCATTGAAAAATTGGACTTATTAGATTCTTCAGAATTGCCTTTGATTGGAGTGCCCTCTGGNGTAAAAATGTATTCTGGATGTTTTGCAGAAGATACNCAAGCAGCAGCAGAAGTATTAGCNGCCTGGATTAATGGTGAATTAGGNTTTTCAACTACAGAAGTACTTGATATGGATGAAGACTCATATCGTATGGGGGAATGGAAGATAGATATGTTCGGCCAAGCAACAACTCCTGCAAGCCCTCTTTGGATACAAGGTAGTAAGCATCAGATTCAAGCAATNGGTGAAGATGAAGTCTTAGAATCNTTAAGTGAACATATTCTTGAATTATATCTTAAAGATGATTATTTGATAGTTTGGGGAGCAGGAGGTAGTTTGAACAAAATTGCTAAATTATGTGGATTAAGTACGACTCT
The DNA here is from genome assembly GCA_002720275.1 of Methanobacteriota archaeon. Taxonomy (GTDB): domain Archaea; phylum Thermoplasmatota; class Poseidoniia; order Poseidoniales; family Poseidoniaceae; genus MGIIa-I. The sequence goes on along the minus strand of PBHR01000023.1, from coordinate 10,574 downwards.
TCTTGGTATTGATATTACTAAAGGAAATGAATTAATTGGGACAGATTTATCTGAAAAAGAATTAATTTCAATTTTAGAAGATTATTCTGACGAAAAAATAGTATTATTGTTNTCTCCAATGGGAGGTCAAGGGTTTTTAATTGGTAGAGGAAATTTACAATTATCCCCGGATGTTTTAAGAAAAATTGGAATTGAAAATATTATGGGTGTTGCNACACCTGCAAAATTACTTTCAATATCAAGAATTAGAATAGATACAGGTGATATTTCACTNGATAAAGAGATTAGAGAAAAAAAATATATAAAAATGATACAAGGTTATAGAACAATAAAAATTGTGAAAATAGAATCACCTAATAATTAATTTAATTGATTAGATGAAGCCATTAATAATCCATAAAACGGCGGGCTTGGCTTTGTTGGTCTAGTTTTAAATTCTGGATGATATTGAGTCGCAAAGAAAAATGGATGATTTGCCAATTCAATAATCTCCATTCGTTGNCCTGTTTCATCTTTTCCAACAAACTTCATCCCTGCAGATTCAATTGAATCAATTAAATCAGGATTGACTTCATATCTATGGCGATGCCTTTCATGAACATTTTTCTTTCCTTNATATAATTTGAATGCAATACTTTTTTCATCATTAATTATCGTACAACGAGAACCCAATCTCATGGTGCCCCCTAAATGTGTTTTTGATATTTCAGGCATATAAATCACAACAGGATGTGGAGTATTGTCATTAAATTCAGTTGAATTTGCATCTTTCCAACCTAATTCATTTCTACAAAACTCAATAATTGCAATTTGTAATCCCAAGCAGATTCCGAGGTATGGTGTTGATGAAGTTCTAGCATATTCAGCAGCTAAAATNTTCCCTTCAATNCCTCTNTCTCCNAAACCNCCTGGAACNAAAATGCCATCTGCNCNTTTCAATCTCTCCCAAGAGTCAGCATGAATTTCCGGATCAGTNTTTATNACATTATTTTCTAAATTACTNGCTTCAATCCATTCAATAATNAATTTTCTAGATGATGCAATAGATGCATGATTTAGNGCNTTNATTACTGAGAGATATGAATCTGAAAGNCCCGTATATTTCCCAACCATTGCAATTCGAACTTCTTTATCNAAATCATCTACTCNTACTGCCATNNNCATCCATTCATCNATTAATGGTCTTTTTACAGGAATTTTAAATTTAAATTTTTGAGANAGTAATACAAGNGCACCTTGTTGATCAAGTAATAGTGGAACACGGTAGATATTNGATACATCACTTGCNGATAATACTGCATTTGGTTTAACATGNCAAAATAATGCTATTTTNTGNCTAGCATCCTCTGACAANCTTGTTTCAGAACGGCAAATAATNATGTCTGGAGTNATACCTAAACCCCTTAATTCNCGAACAGAGTGTTGTGTNGGCTTTGTTTTTTGTTCNCCAACAGGACCCATTACTGGAACTAAAGAAACATGAACAAAGCAAATATTTTCTGAACCAACTCTAAATTGAAATTGTCTTAATGCTTCAATAAATGGTGCACTTTCTATNTCACCNACNGTGCCTCCTAATTCTACGACACAAACNTCAGCAACCTTGTTNGTTCCTTGTTCGGGAACATGAGCTACCTCTTCAATCCAATCTTGTATTGAATCTGTAATATGTGGNACAACTTGTACAGTTTTNCCAAGATAATCNCCTCTTCTCTCNGATTCAATTACTTTAGAATATATTTTTCCNGTNGTTAGATTGTTATCTCGCCCTAATGTGACATCAAGAAAGCGTTCATAATTACCTAAATCTAGATCTGCTTCNCCTCCATCATCTAAAACAAAAACNTCACCATGTTCAAAAGGACTCATAGTCCCCGCATCACTATTTAGNTAAGGATCAATTTTTATNGCTGTAACATTTAATCCTGCTGATTTTAGNAATACNCCAATGCTTGANGCGGTCACTCCTTTTCCTAATCCACTAAGGACCCCGCCTGACACAATNACATACTTCATATCATCAACGGGGTGNTAATCCATTCGTCCTGTTTAATTATCATTTTGTAATATTTTTATAATTGNGTNGANAATTTAGATANTTACACCTTTAGATTCAAGTAATGTCNGCCTACTCGCTAAGTTATGGGAGGGGCTTTNGAAAGACGAATTTTAGTTACAGGNGCCCTTGGACAAATNGGAACAGAATTATTNCGTGCACTTTCTTTAAAANATGGTTCNGATNCAATAATTGCCACAGATATTAAAGATACAGANAAATTNTCNAATATNGGTNTNAAATTTTTAAAATTNGATGTTCTNAATTTAGAAGAATTAGAAAACATCATTANAAATTANAAAATTAATGAAGTATATCACTTAGCNGCTATTTTATCAGCATCNGGNGAGAAAAATCCAAAATTATGTTGGGANATAAANGTAAATGGGNTGTTGAATGTTTTAGAATTNTCTANAAAATATAACTANAGGATTTTTTCNCCTTCATCAATNGCNGTGTTTGGTTCNGATGTTGGTGGGNTNGCTTTTCAAAACTCTCCATTAAACCCCTCAACANTTTATGGNATTACAAAAGTTACTGGTGAATTGATGGCTGAATATTANCANCGTTCTCATGGNGTNGANATNAGAGGTTTACGTTATCCNGGTTTAATCTCATGGGAGGTGATGCCNGGAGGNGGNACTACTGATTATGCGGTTGAAATTTTNCATGAAGCACTTNCNTCTAAGAAATATACNTGNTTTGTAAAAAANGAAACAAGACTTCCNATGATGTATATGAAAGATGCAATTAGNGCAACTCTCGAATTAATGGANGNTCCNGAAGAAAAATTAACAATNAGAGGNGGATANAATTTGCCAAGTTTAAGTTTTNCAGCNGAAGAACTNTATANAAAAATAAAAGAAGAAATACCNGNATTTGAATGTNAATTTGAACCNGATNATCGTCAAGATTATGCAGATTCATGGCCAGATGANNTTGATGGAACNTNNTCNGAAAATGATTGGGGNTTTNAATTAGAATATGATTTGGATTTAATGTGTAGGGAAATGATAAATTCANTAAAAAATAGNTAATTTAATCNTTTTCAAGATCNTCTTCACCAATTCCCTCAGGGAATGTAGGATCATTTTTGGCCCANAANACATCATCAATTCTAAGAATACTNATTGCTGCTGCAGTAGAACCNGCTAAACATTGTTGATGATTTTGAACAGATTCAATAATTCCTAAATCATACATATTACAAATAGTACCNTTATTGATGTTTATNCCNAATAAATNTGCAATTTTAGGNTTTGCAGANGCTTGTGCNGCATTTAATGCTAAAATTTGATCAATAGGATCANATCCNCCATTAATTGAAAGAGTTCTTGGNATNATTTCTAANGCATCAGCNTATGCTAAAATNGCTAAGGANTCNCTTCCTTCAAATTCTTCTGCCCANTTTTTNAATTTNCGACTTAATGCCATTTGAGTTGCNCCNCCNCCAGGAAGAACNGCACCATCTTCAAGAATTTGACATGCGACNCCTAATGCATCTGAAAANGANGTTTCNATCTCTTGCAATAGTATGTCAGTACTACCTCTAATNACNAANGTCATTCCNGATTGTTTTGTNCCTTTTAATATCCAATGTTTTACTCCNNACCAATTTTCTTCATCACTAGTTTCAAAANTNCCTAAATCTTTCTTTTTTGCATTNGCAGGGGANGCAATAATNGATGCATTGCATGTTCTAGAAAGTAGTTCTAAATCATCTCTTTCAACTCTNCTNTAAGCACANACTCCATTAATTTGTAAGAGTCTTATNGCAGAATCATCAATACCGTCTCTACAAACNAAAATATCTGGTTTAAGTTTTAAAATATCNTCNATTTGNNTTGCAATTATTTCTTGNTCTTTGTCTTTAAATGCAGAAATCATTGANGGNTCNGAAANCATAATTTTTGAAGTNAGTGNNGGTTTTTTCATTTCAATNCCTCCATCAATAATCATAATTTTTCCTTTTTNATGTGTTCTTTTCATATCNGGNCTACATGCNTGTTTTGCTAAAACCAACCCCTCAATTAGATAACTATCTGTAGCNCCACCACCNTTTTGNGTAATNATTTTGANATNNTTTGAATTAGCNTTNATTTTTCCATTTTTTCCNGNNTTTGNAACCCCTCTTGCNGCTTCACATGATAATCTTGANAGNGTTTCTTGNATTGATTTATCTCCNTTTCCAGATAGAGNNGTTTTTGTNACTTGTTCAAGAAGATNTGANATTTCAGNATNAATTTTCAAAGANTCCAAAANTTCAGTTGATTTTTGNTATGCTAATGAATAACCATTNGCAATNATTGANGGNTGAATTCCCTTTACATACAANTCCCANGCATTTTGTAANAGTTCNGATGCNAATAATATTGANGAAGTAGTNCCATCATGNACNGTATTTTCTTGATTTGTNGCAATGTCAATTAACATTTTAGCNATNGGNTGCTCNATTTTGGCATTTTTTAANACAGTAACTCCATCATTAGTAATTCTCACNGAACCATTTTCTGAAACTAACATTTTATCTANNCCTTTAGGCCCTAANGTTGATCTTATTGCNCCAGATAATGCTTCTGCAGCCTCNATATTTCTATTCAAAGCCTCTTTTCCTTTAATGCGNCTTGTATCATTCAATAACTGAGCCTCATCCCCNCCACTCATTTCAAACAAATGACCCCAATTATCANTCAGTATTAAGGNCATCTGAAAAGTGATTAAATGGAAATTTAATTGNAAATANCATTCAAAAATAAATAATATTTATATANGCCNNCTATACAACCTCAGGTTAACTAGNNNNGTGATACGGATGAGNGATGAAGCCGGAGATAAATTTGAAGAAGAAATAATTAAACAATTAATGGANCTTTTTTCTGGAATGAATTTACCTATGGATGAAAAAGTATTTACTAATATGGTTAAAGATATGATTAANCANTTTGATGTAATGGGTATAGANCCTGCAAAATTTAANACAAATGATGTTAATTTTAATATTGATATAAGNTCAATTAAAGATGCAATTTCNGGAGGNGCNGATATCGCAGAGATGTTTAACAATCTNGGTTTTAGAGTNGAACAAAGACCAATNAAAAGAAGGGAATCNGTTAAAATNGAANTTGANGAAGATGAGGAATTAGAAGGNATACAAGAATTNCCAAGTGCAGATTGGTATTTAGATGGATGGCATNTNCATGCAACTACAGANATATCAAAATATGANGTNGTTAGTGATGAGATTTCANTACATTTAGTAAATAATGGAAAATTATTAGAAATATTTTCTACATCNCAGGTNGCCNCATTAAAGAGAATTAGTTTACCACAATCATGTGAAACAATTNTNGAATGGGATTTGAATAATGGTATTTTAGATTTGAAATTAAAACTTCANCCACCAAGTTCGAGTGGTGTTATTAGTATAGAGGAGGAATAAATATGGGAACAGTAATAGGAATTGATTTAGGAACGACAAACAGTTGTGTAGCTACANTAGAAAATGGAGAAGCAGTAATNATCCCCAATTCAGAGGGATCAAGAACTACTCCTAGTGNGGTTGCATTTTCAAAAGAAGGAGAAAGATTNATNGGAATNACAGCAAAACGTCAAGCTGTAACAAATCCAGANCGNACNATTTTATCTGTAAAAAGAGAAATGGGNACNAAGTGGAATATTGAATTAGATGAAAATAAATACACCCCTCAGGAGGTTTCAGCATTTATTTTACAAAAATTAAAGGCGGATGCCGAAGCATATCTTGGACATAGNGTATCAAAAGCAGTTATTACTTGTCCAGCATACTTNACAGATGCNCAAAGAAAAGCNACTAAAGATGCGGGTAGNATTGCAGGTTTAGANGTNTTNAGAATTATCAATGAACCTACAGCNGCAGCACTTGCATATGGTGTTGATAAAGAAGATGATCAAACAATTTTAGTTTATGATCTTGGAGGTGGAACATTTGATGTTTCAATACTTGAAATTTATACTGTCGATGATCAACCNCAAATTGAGGTAAAGGCTACAGATGGTAACAATAGATTAGGTGGTGACGATTTTGATGAAGTTATAATCAAATGGCTAATTTCAGAATTTAAGAAGNCAACNGGAATTNATCTNAGTAAAGATAATACTGCAATGAGTAGATTGAAGGAAGCCGCTGAGAAAGCAAAAATAGANTTNTCTGGAACAACACAAACTCAGATAAATCTTCCATTTATTACTATGAAAGATGGNCAACCAGAACANCTNGATATTTCATTAACTAGAGCTAAATTTGANGANTTATCTTCAAAATTAGTTGAGTCTACTATGAAACCAACATTAAGAGCATTAAAGGATGCNGGAATAGANAAAAATGAGATTGATAAAGTTATTTTAATTGGTGGATCAACTAGAATNCCTGCAGTTCAAGAGGCATTAGAAAAAGCCATTGGAAAAAANCCNTTCAAAGGNATGAATCCAGATGAAGCNGTAGCNGCAGGTGCAGCATTGCAAGCAGGAATAATNGTAGGNGATGAAGACGTAGGAGANATTTTNTTGTTGGATGTAACTCCTNTATCATTAGGAATCGAAACNTTAGGTGGNGTAATGACACGTTTAATTGATAGAAATACNACAATTCCAACTCGTCGNAGTGAAGTATTCTCAACAGCNGCTGANAATCAACCNGCAGTNGAAGTNCATGTNTTACAAGGAGAGAGAGANTTTGCTAAAGANAATGTTACATTAGGACAATTNCACTTAGTTGGAATACCNGCCGCTCCTCGTGGAGTTCCACANATAGAGGTAACTTTTGATATAGATGCTAATGGAATTGTTAATGTTACAGCAAAAGATTTGGGTACAGGNACAGAACAATCGGTTAAAATAGAATCTCAAACATCATTAAGNGAAGATGAGATACAAAAGAAAATTAATGAGGCNGAAGAATTTGCTGAAGAAGATAAAAGNCGTAAGGCAAGAGTAGATTTACGTAATCAAGCTGANAGTATTGTTTATCAAACTAGAAAGACATTAGATGATGCTGGAGATAAATTAGAAGATTCCGAGACCTCAGAAGTAAAATCTTTANTAGATGATTTAGAATCNTTAATTCGTAAGGATGATCAATTAATCGATGTCGAAGAAATAGATGAAGCTGCCATACAANCTAAAGTTAGTGAAATAGAATCAGCAATGCATGGAATNTCAACTAAATTGTATGAAGCCGCAGCATCTGCTGTTTCTGAAGAACAATCTAACGANGGTTCATCAATAAATATTGAAGACGANGTTGTTGATGCGGATTATGAAGTAATNGATGATACNGATTGAATATAGAAAATATNANTTTTTTCCGATTCATTCAAAGTATTAATTGATATTGGCCATTCATGGTGAAGTGGTACTTCTGGTGGANATTTTGGTTGTTTGCTGNATTTGGNATNTCGTGGTTTAGCAATGATTATCTTGTAGAGTATTTTGATTNTGGTAGNTTTTTCCACATNTNTTCNTTATTGNTTTTAGCTTTTTTAATTGGTATTGTNATTTTATTTTGTCATGATTTTTTNCAAACTNCAAANCCAGTTCAGAGANGGTTTCCGGTACTTTATTGGGGGCGTTGGGTTTCNGTTCATCTTGGNCCATTATTACGTCAATATTGGTTTGCAAATGACNTAGANGAAAAGCCATTTAATCGAGTTACAAGAAATTGGGTTTATTCTACTTCAAAGGGNAAAAATAACACTATTGGATTTGGAAGTCAAGTTGATTTTGATGCGGTTGGAACTTATACTGTGATGCCTGCTATGTTCAAAAGAAAAGAAAACGAACATGAAGGATATCACAGGATAATTGGAGAACATACAGGTGTTAAAAATACGGTAACATTGAAACATTTTGTTAATATTTCTGCAATGTCATTTGGTTCGTTATCATCCCGTGCTGTTTCAGCACTAAATCAAGGAGCAGGAAAAGCTGGAATATACCATAATACCGGTGAAGGGGGTTTTGCTCCATATCATCAAATGGGTGGTAAAGTAATTTTTCAACTCGGTACCGGAAAGTTTGGATGTAGGGATGAAAATGGTAATTTTTCAGACGAGGCCTTTAGTAAAATCACATCTCATAAAAATGTTGGAATGGTTGAACTAAAATTAATGCAAGGAGCAAAACCAGGAAAGGGAGGAATTTTACCTAAAGAAAAGATTACTTCTGAAATAGCAGAAATACGAAAAGTTCCAATGGGGAAAGATATACTTTCGCCACCTAGACATGATGAATTTAAGGATCTTGCAGGTTTATTTGATTTTTTAGATCGTTTACGTAAGATTGCAGATAAACCAATTGGAATAAAAATTGTCGCAGGGCATATTGAGGAAATTGAAGCAATTGCTGAAGCAATGGCTGCGGAACCGGGGCGTGGTCCGGATTTTATTTCTGTAGATGGAGGAGAAGGTGGGACTGGAGCGGCACCTTTGGTACTTGCTAGTCATGCAGGAGTTCCAATGAAACAAGGTATTGCTATGGTTGATTGGGCATTACGTAAACACGGAGTAAGAGATAAGGTGTATTTGTTTACTTCAGGACAAATCGCTACACCAATTGATGTTGCGGTCGCAATGGCCCTTGGAGCAGATGGAGTTTACATAGCACGAGGCTTTATGTTAGCCTTGGGTTGCATTCAGGCATTAGATTGTAATTCTAATAGGTGCCCAACAGGAATTGCAACTCAAGATAAAAAATTAGAGAGAGCATTAGATGTTAAAGCGGCAGCAATAAGAGTTGCAAATTATTCAAAAACACTAGAAAAAGAGGTGTATATGCTCTGTGAATCATGCGGATATTCTTCACCAGATCAGTTTACTTCTGACGATATTATGGTTGTAACTTCTCCAGGCCATCTTGATTATCTTTCAGAACTTTATATGGTATCAGCTTCAGAAGCATCAAGAGAACGTGGTGCAGCAAAACAAGCCGGAATGACAGTTGGAGAGATGAAATCATCAACTTAATTCAAATCAGATATTTTTTTAAAATTTCAAGGTTTTTTTGAGATTAGAAAATAAATAAATTTATCAAAGAACGACCTGTGTTTTGTTTGTTGAGATAAACCATGGCCAAAGAAGAGAAAATTGATGATATTGAGGATTTTTTTAATTCTAGGGGCTTAAAAGAAGGAAAAATCGACTCCTCAATATATAAGGAATTTAAAATATTGGAAGAGAGTATTAAAGAATTCACTCAAATTTTAGAATCAAATGAGGATATTACTTGGCCTCAAATTTCACAACTTTTTAATAAACATTTAGCTGAATTTACAAGAAAATCATTTGTTATTGAAATGGTAGAAGATGACATTGAAGAAGGTTCAATTCAACATTTTTTTGATAAAAATATGAAAACTTCAGCATCCATTATGAACCAAGTTTATACTAATTTTGAAGAGGTAGTAAATAACAAACCAGCATTGGCATCATTAGAAATCTTAATACAGAGTTTAAATAAACTTAATCTGTCTGAAAATGAGTTCGCAATCCCAGATATTTCAGTTTTTATCAAAACTACTTTAGCTATTATTTCTTCAACTATGCATACTTTAATGGAGTCTTTTATTACATATAGTTCAATGTCACAAGCATATTTAGGATTTGAAGAAAGAGAATCATATAAAAAGATTCAAAGTGTTTTAGAAAATGAAAAAGAATATTCTTTGATACTAAATGAAATGCTCAAAAATTCTAGTGAATTAATTTCCCTTCCAATATCAAATAATGAAGATTTAGATGCAACAAGAAAAGATTTGTGTGAGAAACTAATTAAGTTTCATGATGTACTTATGAGTCTTCCATTGATTAAAGAATATAAAACAAATTTAGGAGATGTAAATAGTCATGTGGCCACTTCTAAGTACTATCCCATGATACCATTTGAGGGGACGCAAATGTGGCCAGAAAAGAGAGATGATCGGCGTGATCTTTATTACTTAGATTTGAATAATTGGTTAGGTCTCACGCGATATTCAGAAAGACAATCCATAAGTGGTTCACAAGCTTCAAAAATATTTTATAGAGATTTTTTAGATTTTATTCAAGAAAATGGTTACAAAGTACTAAAGGTAACAGATTATAATTCTAGATATCCCGACGAAAGAAAACAACCAGTATCTGAAACGTTTCAATGGAGTGGGGAAACAAAACGATTTCGTCCTAGAGTCAACATGTTTTGTTATGCTGAAAAATGTCCATTTTCGAAAAAGGAAATGCGTTTATCTATAACCTCAGTTTGTATCGATGGGTATCTTGATTTTATTTGCACGGTAGGAGCAGAATTGTTTGCTGAAGAAGAGAATAATCAAGGGCCACCTTCTGATTCCGAACCATCCAACTTTCGAGAATTTCAAGAAAATCTTCGAAAGAGTAGTGAATTTAAATTGAAGAGAGATCATGATTTGATGGTAAAGGCGAATCAATTTTTGGTAACATTGATGAAATCATTTGATGAATGGCAAAGGAACAATGGTTTGTTAAAAAAT